>NZ_JBHIPV010000004.1:156289-163546 GCF_042196165.1 Bartonella sp. AP20NXHL
TGAGCAACAAAAGCATGAGGCAATGCGTAATCTCCACTCTTTAAAAGACAGAGTTTTAGAGGTTTAAAAAAATAGTGTTTTAGAGGCTTTATAGATTTTATATTCTTGTAGGTGCTGTCGCAAAATGGGCTTGAGGGTTTTGAGAGATGTTTCTTTAAAACACGCATGTGCATTGGCAACCAAAGTGTCTTGAATTTGAGTGTGTTTGGTTTGAAGCGTTGTCGTATGACATGAGGGGCGTGATCGCCAAAAAGATATGTGAGCAACAAAAGCATGAGGCAATGCGTAATCTCCACTCTTTAAAAGACAGAGTTTTAGAGGTTTAAAAAAATAGTGCTTTAGAGGCTTTTGAAAGTTGTAAAGCAGAGGGAAATGGTAAGGTTGGAAATTGGTTTTTTACCTTGACAACTTCATGTTCTCTCCAAATGAAGCTGTCTCCCCGTTACAGAAATTACATAAACAGAAAACCGCAATATCCTTTCTCCACTCTGGCATACAATAGCTGTAAAATACGGTCGTTTGAAGTGTGGTAATATAGGGCATACTTCCTTGAAACGTTACAGTATTTTTTCGCTGTGTGTTGAATATTCTTCAGTGTGTTTGTCTTGCTTTAGGCTTAAGGGCATTCCATGAGGAGGAGCCCAGAGAAGCTCGCCCAAGATCCCCCTAAGAGTCCCCAAGAGTTTTTGTGCTTTTATAAACGGACATGGTGTTTTAAAATGGGTGTTTTAAAATGGGTTTTTAGAATCTTTATCCTTTAAGAGCGGGGAGGCCAAGTAAACATCATCCTATAAAACTGCAATTGATGCACAATATCCATATTTCTTTTAAAGAAATATCTCTTAAATACCGGCTCTCATTTATTTTACGATGGCGCCCAGTGGTATGGTGGTAAAGCTTTTATATATTCCCAATGCACGACATGAAAGGCTGAGAGGATAGAAGCTTGCTTTAAGAGAGGGAGAGGTTGGATTGTTTCGTGATTATTTGTTTACAGTTTAGTACTGGTTTTTAGAATCTACGTCTTTTTAGTGCAAAGGGGCATTAAAAAACCCCGTTTTTAACAGGGTTTTTTAATCGTTCAATTTTTCTACAAAACTTAGAATTTATAAGCGATACCAAAGCGAACATCATGCGTTTGAGAAGAGATTTTAAGGTTATCGTTTGCAAATTTCTTTTTAAAAAAATCTGAATAACGATATTCTGTACGCATGATGATATTATCTGTCATTGCAAGATCAAAACCACCACCAACAGTGTAACCAAACATTGTTTTTGTCTCATCTAACACATTGCCAGAAGCAAAAATTGTCGAATCTTCTTGCGATTTTGATAAAAGTGACATGATATATTGCATCTGTCTATAGGCTATACCCCCTGCAATATAAGGCATAAGACGGTGGGAAGCAAAACCAATACGCGCGCGCGCGGCACCAGACCATGTTTCTTTCAATGTTACACCGCTAACAACAATGTCACCATGGTTGGGTATCGTTTCATCCTGAGCGGCAGGTTTTATGATAGGAATTCCAGCTTCTTCAAAGGCAATGTTAATGGAGTCTAATTTATCTAGAATTTTCTTTCCATTGTCTGTTTGGGTACTTTTCTTCCCAGACCAAACCATGTCCGTATCAAAACCGAAAACAAGATCTCCCAGATCAATATTAGAACCTGCATACAAACCTGCTCTCAATCCTGATAGTTTCGGTGATAAATCTCTATCAACCAAAGCCCATTTTCCGTCCCTAGCTTCTTGTGCGTAATTTAGAGTATTTTTATTGGAAAAATATCCAATTTGTCCTCCAAAATAAAAACCAGACCAAGAAAAAGGCGCAGAAACAGTAACCGGTAAAATACGTGATGATGAATCATTTTGCAATGAAACCTTCGGTTTTGATTGCTCAAAGATTACCGTATCTGCTGCTTGCGCTGTTGAAGCGGTAATGAAAGTGAAAATAGATAGTGCAATTAAACATTTTGTTTTCATAAAAACGTCCCCAATTCATTTAAAATACAAAGCGCATTATACACGAATTGGTTAAAGAAATCTATATTTAATATCATTATGAAAATTAAAATACTCAAAAACTCTATAATTATCCATATTTAAGTGTTCTTAAAACTTGTTTTCATGCTATTATTCCGCGTTTGTATTGATTTTTCAGGATTTTTTATATACGCCTCTTCAGTGTTCTCTGTGTTTTAGAAAAAAATATAATATAGTAAACAGGCTTTTTATTTGTTTAAAAAATATTATTTTATATATATTAAAAGCACTCTTTGTTATTAAGTGTTAAATATATTATCCACTATGATTGATATCAAAGTGCTTAATATTCAATTGGTCGTAAAAAATGCATATTGGCACCATCATATTCTTTATCGTATTCTTTGCTTGTTTCTGATATTGCGTAGCTTTGTATGGCGATAGCCTTTTGAGCACTTAAGGGGATGAGCGACTTTATTTCTTTTTTATCTATACGCTACTTTTTCTTATGACAATCCAAGCGAATAGTTTTGATTGATTGAATGGAATACGAAGAATAAGAAGGAGCAAAGGGCGAGAATCTCAAGTTTCAAGAGGTTTCTCATGTGCCATGTAAAATGATAAACTTTCCGTTCGCTTAAAGACGGAACGTGGATGAGAGCCTAAAAACTGAATGTCGTTGGTTATTTTAAAGAGATTAGCGCGTGCATTCAGGTTTTTGTGGAAATGGGTGAGGGCGCCATAAGGGGCAAATGCCTCAAATTTCTTGCGAGCTGTCAAGGATATCCCGTCAGAGAGTGAATTGTTTCAGCAAAGGTCAAAACCTTTCAGTGCATCGAATTTTGTTCCAACAGCTGTTCCTCTATTGAGCACCTCTTTTCCGCTTCATAGAGGAGACATTTTTCAATGTTTCTAAATCCATTTCACGACGGTGGCTCGTGAATGATATAATGATAAATCTATTGAGCACCTCTTTTCCGCTTCATAGAGGAGCAAGCCGGTGCCATTACTATATTTGCCAGTTCGTGGGTGTTGTGACAGTCCTCTCCACAATGTTGTGACAGGCCCCTTTGGCCGTTGTGACAGTCCTTGGCGCTTGAGGTGGTTCATTAGAGGTGTTTTTCCTTATCTTATACAATTTCTATCCATACATTCATTCCGTTTGTGATGTGCTAGTCAGTGATTTTGATTGATGCAACATGGGACAGATTTAAAATGAGAAAATCTTACGGTATTTAGGATTCTCATTCAATATGGATAACGCTAGATTATTATTATAAATCAATACATTATCTCATTGAGATAAGAGTTATCTACCCAATGTTATCAATAATGATAACATTGTAAGCGTAACTACTATGAATTCATTAATCTTTTTATACTTTGATTGAAATTATGTCTATTAATACTGATTTTTTTGAGCTAATTCTTTTTGGTTGATAGCTAATTGATTTTTAAAATCAAGACGTGAAGCTAGAATGAAAAACACCTTACGGTCATATCCATTTAAATCACTTTCTGCCACTATAGCCATTGGGTGTTGAGCCATGACTATCCATTTCTTTCCAAAACCGTTGTGCCTTTTAAGTACAATATAAGCAACAAAACCACCCATAGCATAAATGCGGATCAGAGCCTAAAATGAACGCTGTGGGTAATGGTTATCGGTCATCATCGGGGTGTTTACACCCCGATCTTTTGACAGAACGATTTGTTTTAAGACGTTTGCATCTTTTTTAGTGGGTTGTTTATTGGGGAGCAATCATCTTTTTGGGATCAACTAATCGGTCATAATCCTCTACAAAAACGCCTGCTTTTAATGCTTCGGTGCGCAAAGTTGTATCATTTTTATGCGCTGCTTTGGCAATTTCAGCAGCTCTTTCATAGCCAATTTCTGGTGCTAGAGCTGTGACTAACATGAGTGAGCGCTCCATGAGCGAGTGAATATGAACGCGATTGGCCCGTAATCCTTGGATGCAATGCATATCAAAAGAACGCATGCAATCACCAAGAAGGGTAATTGATTGTAAAACGTTATAGCCAATAACAGGTTTATAAACGTTGAGTTCAAAATGTCCTTGGCTTGCGGCAAAGGTTACGCTGGTGTGATTACCAAAAACTTGGCATGCGACCATGGTTAAGGCTTCACATTGTGTGGGGTTGACTTTGCCGGGCATAATAGAAGATCCGGGTTCATTTTCAGGAAGACTGAGTTCCCCTAAACCAGAACGTGGACCAGAGCCTAAAAACCGAATGTCATTGGCAATTTTAAACAGATCAGCAGCGAGAGCATTCAAGCTTCCGTGGAAATGCGCAAGGGCGCCATGATGGGCAAGTGCTTCAAATTTATTGCTGGCAGTTTGGAACGTTACTCCTGTGAGAGTGCTCACTGTTTGCGCAAAAGCAACGTCAAAACCTTTTGGCGCATTCAGCCCTGTGCCAACAGCCGTGCCACCTTGAGCAAGCATGTGGACATCGGTTAGAGCATTTTCAATGCGCTGACGATTGGCTTCTAATGCGGCACGATAGCCTGAAAACTCTTGCCCTAAGGTTAAAGGTGTTGCATCTTGCGTGTGGGTGCGACCGATTTTAATGATGTCTGCAAATTCTTGCTCTTTTTGTTTTAATGTCGCAATAAGAGCTTCAAGGATTGGCAATAAGTGTTGGCGTGTTTGCAACGTGGTGGCAATGTGAAGCGCCGTGGGAAAGGAATCGTTCGATGATTGGCTCATATTGACATGGTCATTGGGATGAACTGGTTTTTTGCTTCCAAGTTTTCCTCCCAAAATCTTACTAGCACGATTAGCAATGACTTCATTGACATTCATATTGCTTTGTGTGCCAGAACCTGTTTGCCAGACGGACAGTGGAAAATGCTTATCAAAATCGCCAGCAAGCACTTCATCAGCGGCGGCAATAATTGCTTTTCCAATATTTTCTGGTAGTTTTCCTTTGCCCATGTTTACAATCGCTGCTGCTTTTTTGACAAGGACTAAGGCATAGATGATGGCAAGAGGCTGCTTTTCACTGCCAATATTAAAATTATGCAGAGAACGTTCAGTTTGTGCGCCCCAATAACGATCTTGACGTACCGAAATCGTTCCAAAGCTATCCGTTTCCTGACGTGTTTCAACCATGATAAGATCCTTTTTTGTTCACGGGTTCTCAAAAAAGATAGATAACGCGAAAGTGCAATAAGAGGCAAGACTTTGAAGCTTCATTTAGAGAAATTATTTTTATGGCTATTCTTGACATTGAGAGATGCCGATTTTATATCTAACACATGCTAGCACTCGTAGTTTGAGAGTGCTAGCAAGAACTTTTAAGATTAATGCAATTATGTTCAGTTTTAAGGATTTAAAACATGGCTAATATACAATTCCGCCCACTTCACGACCGTGTCGTTGTCCGTCGGGTTGAATCTGAAAATAAAACGGCTGGTGGGATTATCATCCCTGATACAGCAAAAGAAAAACCCCAAGAAGGCGAAGTGATTGCTGTTGGCAATGGCGCTCTCGATGATAACGGAAAGCGCGTGCCTTTAGAAGTCAAAACAGGAGACCGTATTTTGTTTGGAAAATGGTCTGGAACTGAAGTCAAGATTAATGGGGAAGACCTCCTCATCATGAAAGAATCTGACATTATGGGAATTATGGGCTAATTGAAGCACTTAGTTTTTCATTGTGTACTATTTTGAGAAAACTCCAAGGAGAAATTAAATGGCTGCTAAAGAAGTCAAATTTGGCCGTGAAGCGCGTGAGCGTTTGTTGCGCGGTGTCGACATCCTTGCTAATGCTGTTAAGGTGACACTCGGCCCTAAAGGTCGCAATGTGGTGATTGATAAATCATTCGGTGCACCTCGCATCACAAAAGATGGTGTATCCGTTGCAAAGGAAATCGAACTGGAAGATAAGTTCGAAAATATGGGTGCACAAATGTTGCGCGAAGTTGCTTCTAAAACCAATGATATCGCTGGTGATGGAACAACAACAGCAACTGTTTTAGGACAAGCTATTGTGCAAGAAGGTGTTAAAGCTGTTGCTGCAGGCATGAACCCAATGGATTTGAAGCGTGGGATTGATGCTGCTGTTGAAGAAGTGGTGGCAAACCTCTTCAAAAAAGCAAAAAAAATTCAAACTTCAGCAGAAATTGCACAGGTGGGAACAATTTCCGCTAATGGCGCTGCTGAAATCGGTAAAATGATCGCTGATGCTATGGAAAAAGTGGGCAATGAAGGCGTCATTACCGTGGAAGAAGCTAAAACCGCTGAAACGGAATTAGAAGTCGTTGAAGGAATGCAATTTGACCGTGGGTATCTTTCCCCTTATTTTGTCACAAATGCTGAGAAAATGGTCGCTGATCTTGATGATCCTTACATTCTCATTCACGAAAAGAAATTGTCTAATTTGCAATCTCTTCTTCCTGTGCTTGAAGCTGTTGTGCAATCTGGAAAACCACTTCTCATTATCGCTGAAGATGTGGAAGGTGAAGCTTTGGCAACGCTCGTTGTTAACAAATTACGTGGTGGTTTGAAAATTGCTGCTGTAAAAGCTCCTGGATTTGGTGACCGTCGTAAAGCAATGTTAGAAGATATCGCTATCTTGACATCTGGACAGGTTATTTCTGAAGATGTGGGCATTAAACTTGAAAATGTCACTTTGGATATGCTTGGACGTGCAAAGAAAGTGAATATTTCTAAAGAAAACACAACCATTATTGATGGTGCTGGACAAAAGAGCGAAATTACTGCTCGCGTCAATCAAATCAAGGCTCAGATTGAAGAAACAACTTCTGACTATGACCGTGAAAAATTGCAAGAAAGACTTGCTAAACTCGCTGGTGGTGTTGCTGTTATCCGTGTGGGTGGTGCAACAGAAGTTGAAGTGAAAGAAAAGAAAGACCGTGTTGATGATGCTTTGAATGCAACACGTGCTGCTGTTGAAGAAGGTATTGTTGCTGGTGGTGGTACCGCATTGTTGCGTGCAGCAAATGCGTTGACCGTTAAGGGAAGTAATCCTGACCAAGAAGCTGGTATTAGTATCGTTCGTCGTGCTCTACAAGCACCAGCGCGCCAGATTGCAAGCAATGCTGGTGAAGAAGCCGCTATTATTGTGGGCAAAGTGCTGGAAAATAATGCTGACACTTATGGTTATAATACCGCCACGGGTGAATTTGGTGATTTGATTGCTTTGGGAATTGTTGATCCTGTGAAAGTTGTGCGTTCTGCTCTTCAGAATGCGGCTTCAATTGCGAGCCTTCTGATCACAACA
>NZ_JBHIPV010000004.1:163646-181741 GCF_042196165.1 Bartonella sp. AP20NXHL
ATACACCAATGCCTCCGATGCCTGCTGGTGGAATGGGTGGAATGGGCGGAATGGATTTCTAAGCTCTTTTCCATAGAAATAATAAAGAAACGGGTCTTCTGTGCCCGTTTTTTTTTATGCTTTTTCATGTTTTTCAACCGGTGAATTTGGTGATTTGATTGCTTTCAAGAATTGTTGATCCTGTGAAAGTTGTGCGTTCTGCTCTTCAGAATGCGGCTTCAATTGCGAGCCTTCTGATCACAACAGAAGCAATGGTTGCTGAAGTTCCAAAGAAAGATACACCAATGCCTCCGATGCCTGCTGGTGGAATGGGTGGAATGGGCGGAATGGATTTCTAAGCTCTTTTCCATAGACGTAATAAAGAAACGGGTCTTCTGTGCCCGTTTCTTTATGCTTTTTCACGTTTCATACGAATTTTCCTTTTATGACAGTTTCTTTATCTTATAGGATTGTTCTACTCTCCTCTGGTTGATCTACCGTCATTGTGAATGAAGCTCACTCTTAATCCATAGCTTTTTCTCTTGTTTTTATGAAATGTTTCTATTGTGTGGGGATCGTGGTTTCCTTTGAAAATATTGTGCTAATAAAAATATAACTCTTTGACTTATAGTCATTTATTCCTAATACAGTTCTATTTTTTCATTTTAGGTTTATGTATGCACCGTTAAAAAATCCTGTGTTTGTGCTTCATAAGGTGAGAGGTCACTACGGTTTTATGAACCAACGCAATCATTAAAAGTCAGTAGCTAAGAGTTAGTACCTATTGAGCGTTGGAAAGACAGAGTTGAAAAGAGCATGATGGGGCTGGGTTGTTTTTTTATGAATAAGATGCTGGTATTTCAAGCTTTTGCATAGGAGAATAAGCATCTCTCTGTTTCGTTGATCTCTGAAATGGGGAGACTGCTCCATTTGAGAAGCTTAAAGATAAAAGCTAATTTTTCGCCTTGCTCTCATCTTTTTTTCGGTAAGCTCATCACCTAAACTGGAGCCAAACCCATGTTGTTATACTCAAGTTCTGTTTGTTGCCTATATTGTGACAGAAAATTCTTGAGTGGGGAGCAATTTTTGAGCTAAGGGGACCATGACAGGTAGCCGAAAAAAATCATTACGAGACAGTAGGCGCGCTTGTTTTAGAATTTTTAATGCTTCTGATGATAAAGGCACGCGAAATTCTGTTGTAGCCTCATGCCTTCTTTTCATATTTTCGAGCCAAGGATTTTCCATATATTCTCTTCAACTTGACCTTTATGCATAGAACATAAGGGCATTGGGAGGGTGGAAATTGAGAGGCAGGGCATTGAGGAGGGTGGAAATTGAGAGGCAGGGAATTGAGAGGGTGGGAATTGGGAGGCAGGGAATTGGGAGGCAGGGAATTGGGAGGCAGGGCATTGGGAGGCAGGGCATTGGGAGGCAGGGCATTGGGAGGCAGGGCATTGAGAGGCAGGGCATTGGGAGGCAGGGCATTGGGAGGCAGGGCATTGGGAGGCAGGGAATTGAGGAGGCAGGGCATTGAGAGGCAGGGCATTGGGAGGGTGGAAATTGGGAGGGTGGGAGGAGCCGGCTTGCTTTTTTATTCAACGTAAAGATGAGAAGTTTTATGTAAGGCTACCATTACATTGCTTGTTTATGCGCTTCTTTAAAAGAAATGTCTTTTAATACAAATTCTTGGCAATGCTATTTATGAAGAGTATAAAATCATTTGGATATCAATAGTTTATTAAAAAAATGTACGTTGGTATGATCCTTTTCTTATGTTACCAAAGTTGCTGACTTACGCGTTGGTTAAAAATCTCTCTTCATGCCCTTAAATTCATTTCATGAAAGCGTTTGTGAAGAGCACGACGTTTGTGAGGCGTGTAAAAATTTCTCGTGAGACGTGAAAAAATCATCAATAAAATCTCCGTGTTTTCAAAAAATAACGAATGGCTTTTTATATTTTAAAAAAAGATTTAACACGTCTCACGTTTTTTATTTATTTTAGAGCTGAATATTCGATTTTTGTGTAAAAATACTTCCCAGCACATCTATGATCCGTGAAAAATCAAGTGCTAATAAGAAAATGATGAATATAATCCACTTCGTATAGCGTGACATCATTTTTACACTTTTATACGTTGTGATGATTTCTTGTAGGATTTCTTTTTCCTTTTCTGTAAGCTCTGTTTTTTTTCTAGCCATGTTTCCACCCACACAAGCCTTCCCCTTGTTTGTTATGCTTTAAAATATCTCTTGCGAGATTTGAACTGATGATATTGAGATCTTTTTTGTCTAAATAAATGGGCATCCAACCAACGCAAGAAAAAGGCTCATTGATTGTTTTTATCGCGCAACCAGTGAGTAAGAGCAGCGCGTACATCAGCATCACTTTTTTGATTAATTTCATTTTCCACCTCTAGCCGTGTTGTTGATGACTTTAGCGTTTTTTCTATTTGCTTTTGTTGTTCAACCTTCTTTCCAAGAGTGAAAGCTTTTGCTAAAGCGATAAAAAAAGCGGTCAGAGCCGCTCCTGTTATCATCAGATTTTTTTTCAACCACCACATCATAAGCGCTGCTCCCGAAACCGTTTTGCCACAAAGAAAATGCCAACGCAGGCGGCTAAAACCATAATGGTTGCCAATGCCCATTGGATGGGACCATTACCTGCCAATAAGCCCCCAAGTCCAGAAAAAGAACCAATAATCGGTGTAAGCGCTTCTGCTTTGAAAAATCCCATGGGTGTTTGCGTTTCTACGGTTTGGTAGTTGGGAGAAACATAAGCCCCTTTTGCCCATAATCCCGCTTCTGCTGCACGACGGTGCACTAAACCGTGAAGACGTTTTCCTCCTGCTTTAGTCCACTTTTGTAACTCAGCAGGGACGGCTTCATATTCGCCATTATTGAGTTTTTTGAGCAGGGTCGAATTACAAAAAGCCGATGTTCCTATATTATAGCAAAACGATACGAGCGCGGCGAATTGTTCATCCGTTAAGGAAACCCGCACATGTTTTTCAACGGTATTCTCAAATTGTCTTAAATCTTGAGAAAGAACTTCTTCTGCTTGTTTTTCAGTAATGATCATGCCCTTGTGAACGAACGGTTTGCCAGCCGTGTTGGTATGACCATAGCCGATTGTCCACACCCCGATGGCATCTTTATAGGCATGTAAACGCAATCCTTCCCATTGTTTAATGAGTGCAAGCCCTGCTTTAGATATTTTTCTCATTTGCTTCTCCATAAAATAAAGCCTCACGGTAACGTGAGGCTGGTTGACAGATTAAAAATGAAATTTTTCACGCTTCAAAAACAGAAGAGATGTGAAACTTTTATGAAATCAAAAGGTTGGTTGTGACATCTTAGGGAATGGGGATAATGGTTGGCTAAGAGGGGTAATGGTTGGGCAAGTGGGGTAATGGTTGGGCAAAGAGGGGTAATGGTTGGGCAAGTGGGGTAAATAGTTGGGCAAGAGGGGTAATGGTTGGGCAAGAGGGGTAATGGTTGGCAAAGAGGGGTAATGGTTGGCAAAGAGGGGTAATGGTTGGGCAAAGAGGGGTAATGGTTGGCTAAGAGGGATAAATAGTTGGGCAAGAGGGGTAATGGTTGGCAAAGAGGGATAATGGTTGGGCAAGAGGGATAAATAGTTGGGCAGGCGTTTTCCGTTAAGAGAGGTTGTTGATTTTAAGACCTTGTCCTGGTGTTTTTGATGGAGCTTTCTTCGTGCGGGCGGTTGTTTGGTTGATGCACGATAAGTGTGGTCTATTGCGGTTGTTTGGTCGTATGGCATTGATGTGGGGGTGTTTGAGATACGAAGTGGATACTCTCAGAAAAACAAGACATATGCTTTTACTGAAGACGAAAGCATTAAATATTTTATGTATCAAGCGTTTTGCTTATCCAAATAGTCTCATTATTACAAAGAGCTTTGGGCTAACAAGAGCTTTGGAATTTTGATACAATTTTAAGAGGGGATGGTTTTTATAGGACAATGGTGCTTTTTCTTTAAGAGGAAAGTTGTTTGCTATTTTTGTTTTATGAGCGCAAAAGCTGGTTTGCTTAGAGAAATCTTAGCTGTAAAGCAGCCTCTCTTCGTTCTTTGATGAATAGGAATATGGAAAAAGCCTCAATTACATCGATAAAGATTTGTATTCAGTGAGCCTTTTTTGGTGGGAGGAAACAGAAACAGTTTTTCCTTCTGTTGTTCTTAAGTTTTTTTCAAATCTCTCTCTCAGAGTTTCACCTTTTTTGTTTACTGTTTCATGTTCAGCATCCGGATTGGCTTTTAAATAGTGTTCTAGACGTCTTCTTCCTTGTGTGTGTTTATAAAAAGTGGTTGGAAGATAGGAATCTAACTTTTCAGCAGATAAAGATGAATTTTGTTCACATAATGCACCCTTAACATTATCTTTGTGCAATCTTGCTAATTTATCAGATTCAAGATGAAGCTTTTTGGCAAGGCTTAAGCTGAACATCCCACATTCAGAAGAGCTTCGCTGAATATCCATTTCTGCCGTGGTAAAAGAATAAGGAGGCAGTTGAAGACATTGAAGGGTTTGATTTATTTTTATCCCTAGTTTGCAAGCTGTGATATTCTGAAATGTTGTAGGTTCAAGCATAATCAAAGAGATTTTGTCATCAACTTTTTGATAATCAAGGACGGCAAAGTGGATTTTGCTTCCCGAATTGACTATAAATCGGGCAGATTTCGCGTCGCTCTCAACGACTTCTTTTAGTGCGTGCGAAAACTCTTCTGCTGTAAGAGCCAATTTGAGATTCATGTCTGGATATTTGCTGTTTGCTTTTTCTACGAGAGCCGGCATCAATCTAATATCTGTGTTTTCATAATAAGCGTTAATCCAACGGCCGGTGACGAGATCATCTTCTAAGCCTGTAATAATATCTTTTAATTCGTCAGAACTTGGTGCAACATGTTCTTCTTCTGTTTGGATGGAACTTTGCATCAAACGTGCAATAAGGTCTTCTAAGGATTCATTTGCACTTGCCCCTTCTGGTGTTTGTGAGGAATGAGGGAGGGAAGAATCTTGTGGCTTCATACTATTAGCCTCCATATTGATAATTGGTAGAAAATAATATTTTCTTCAATTCTGGCTAAACAATGTTTGCAGGAAAGATTTTTTAGCTAAAAAAAACAAAGAGATGCAATCATCTTTATTTAAAAAAATTGTTACGAAAGACAAAACCCCACGCTTTTCAGAGTCAAAGGCAAGGTATCTTTTTGTCTTTTAAGAGATCATGTTGCTTACTGTTTGCATCTTTAGCTCTTTACTTCTTTCAAAGGGAAAAGAAGATTTGCTAACAGCAACTTATATCTTACCGTAAAGCCGCAGAGCGCCATTCTTTGTGGATGTGGAATAGGGCTATGGCCAAATGCTTATTACATCATTAGAGATTTGTATTCTGTTGCTCTTTTTCTGTGTTGTGAAACAGAAACAGTTTTTGTCTCTGTTGCCACCAAGCTTCTCTCAAACCTCTCTCTTAGGGTTTCGCCTTTTTTGTTTACTTTTTCATGTGCTGCTTCTGGATTGGCTTTTAGATATTCCCCAAGACGTCTTCTGCCTTGCACGTGTTTGTATAAACGAGCTGGAAGATATGGATCTAATTTTTCAGCAGGTAAAGGCGTATCTGGTTCACATAACACACCCTTAATATTATCTTTGTGTAGTCTTTCTAATTTTTGAGCTTCGAGATAAAGCTTTTTAGCAAGGCTTAAGCTGAACATCCCACATTCAGAGGAACTGCGTTGAATATTCATTTCTGCCATGGCAAAATGAATGTTAGGCAATTGGTGATGTTCAATGGATTGTCGCGTTCTTAATGCCAGTAAGGCGGGGAGTGTGTCACGCAGTGAGGTAGGTTCTAAAAATATCAGAGATGTCTTGTCCCCTATGGTTTGATGATCAATGACAGCAAAATGAATTCCCCTATCTTTTGCGTTAACGATCAGCCTAGAAGATTTTATGCCCTTTTCGAGCGTTTCTTTTAGTGAGAGTGCAAAGTCGTCAGGTGTCATTGCAAGTTTAAGATTCATCTCTGGATATTTACGATTTGCTTGATCTACCAAGGCTGGCATCATGTAAAGATCTAAAATGTCATAATAATTTTTGATCCAACTGCCATCGGCATTATGTTGTTCTAAACCAGCAACAATATCTTTTAACTCGGCACGGTTGAAAGGAGTGTTTTTTATTTTTTCGATGTTAAGCCGTTCTAAATGTGCAGCAAGAGTGTCTAATGATGCATTTGCATGCGCCCCTTCAGGTGCGCTTGCGCCTTCTGGTGTTTGTGAGGAATGAGGTGGGGGAGAATCTTGTGGCTTCATAATCTTAGCCTCCATGCTGATGATCGATAGGTGATATTATCTTCTTCAATTCTGGCTAAACAATGTTTTGAAAAAAAGCCTTTGCATCTTGAAAGGTGAGGCGATGAGAGCATAATGATGCCGTTTTCATATTTTTATGCGTGTATTGCTCATCATTGCTGTGATGTATGATATTGGTATTTTATGGGGGGATTATTAGGGCGTTCTGTTGGGAGCCCGTAGTGAATACGGCTTGTTTTGAAAATCTCAAAATTATGGGGCTGTTGGTGATGCAAATTGGGTGATGCAAAAGAAAACAGTCAGAAAAAGACGAAAGATACCTTCAAACCGTAAAGTTTTAAACATTGTCGCGAAACACACTGTTTATAACAGTCTATAATAACTTATAATAGTCTATAATAATGCGAAAATTTTATGATGAAATCTGGACGCAGAAAACCCCTTACCGCACCTGTCATTAAATACGATTTTTCATATTCTGTCAACCGCAAAACGATTATTTTTCCTTTTTTATCGTGGAAAAAAATCTACAGAAAAAAGCTCATTCATTAGCTATGCAGCAAAATATCTTGTTTTAATGGAAAAGTTTTTGATGTGGCAAAAAACATTTTCTCCTTTGAGAAAGGCGTGGACAAGATGAAGGGAGAATTGTGGTTTTGAAATCCGTGGTATTTTATTGATGAAATTGGGAAGGCGGTGGTTGGATGGTGTTGCGGGGGCAAAGCTTTAGGTGTTGGCGATTTGTGGGGGCGATTGGGGTTGTGCTGGCTGTCGTATTAGCGGTGGTGTGATGGGTGGAGGGTTATCGGTGCAGTTGTTGATGAGGGAGAAGATTGTTGGTAGGGGCTTTTTCTTTCCTTTAAGGGATGATGCTTTTAATTTTGTAAAAGATCAACGGGTTGTTTTAATGATAAGCTATTGATTTATAGTGGATATTTTATCATTATTTATTTTGAATGAGAAACCCAGATTATGCTGAAATAAAAGCCATAGCGTTTGTCCGTCATAAGATCAGGAAAGCCATATAGAATTGTACAAGAAAAGACGTAAAATGACGATAATGAATTGTCTTAAAAGCTAAGGATGTCGCGATATTGGGCGAAGTTTATGATGAGGGTGGTTTGTTACAATGGGGGTAGAGGGGAGAATGTTGCTGTTTTAAAGAGGGGCAAATATTTATCCTGCCCATGCCGTGAATATGCCGTGAATTATTGTCCTTTGAGGCATGGTTAAGTGAGGCATGGGTAGATATAAGGTTAAGTCTCTTTGACAGGTTGAAGTATTTTTTTTTAAGGGCGTGGTGGATATTTTAAAGCTTGTTTGTTGTGCGCTTTAAGCTTGTTAATTCCATGAAATTCTATGAAAGGGCAAGCTCAGTGGATCTCAAATGCACCCTGCCAAAAGGGGACTTTATAAAGGAGCTGGTTATAAAGAGGCATGTTATAAAAGGAGGGGGAGAATCTTTATCCTGTGTGAAGGAGAAGAAACAATGGCTGTTTTAGCAAAGGCTCTTTTGGGTAGAACTATCAAAATGTTTATAAAGGGCATCAAGAATAATACGCAACGAACCAACAAGATTAGGCAGCGGTTGATCTTCTATAACAAGATAGTGTAATGCCGCATGAAAGTTGTGTTGACGATGTAGATATTGTGCTTCTTTAATTGCTTCTTGCATATTTTCATAGTGTTCCGTTGCTCTTTGGACCCATTGCTTTTTTGCTTTCTCATCTGATGCGCTGTGTGTAAAACCATCGTAATAACCGTTTGGTAAACCTTTTGCACATAAATAGTCGTTTCTAATTTGCAAGTATTGTTGTGCCGTGTCATATTGCTCTTTACTGATGCCTGATGAAGCCTCTTTATAGCCAAGCAAACAAAGACGCCCAATATAGGTCCCAACAAGCGGATTTTTCGCTTCTTCGAGGCTTAAACCAAAGTGTTTTGCACGCATTTCAATCGCAGATTGAAGCGCAGATTCGCTGGAGCTTTGGGCACGTGAAATACGGCCTTTGGGCTCTCGCTTTCCTGTTATTTTCGGTCTACCGCGTTTTTTACGTATTTTCATGAACTTAACCATTTGAATGAAAAAGAAACTGTCTGTTGATGGGGGACAGTGATGTAAAAAGCACTTGGCGCAAATATTGGGGGGAGCAAATACTTAAGAGGGGGAAAATACTTAAAAGGGAGAAAATACTTAAAAGGAGGAAAATACTGGGGGGGGGAGTGAGCAAATACTGGGAAATATCAGCCGTTGCAGATCAAAAAACAAACGATACTAAAGGCGTTTTAAATGCAAAGAAAAGCAACGGTGTGGGGCGAAAAAATCATCTTTAAAGTGTTTCTTACCTTTTTTATCTTATCCCTATCAGTCTTATCTTCCGCCCCTATCATGCTTATTTTTTCATGGATAGCGAATTATTTGCTTTTTAAATATTTTTTAACTGTTCTTGAGAGATTGAAGGAAAATTTTTGTCAAATGTGAATGAAAAAATAAGAATGGATTTCAAGGGCATGTCATCGTCTTTTCTAATAGGAAGTTTTTTCTAATGGGATTATTTGTCTCTTTTTTCACGAGCGCTTTGTGGAAACTTTTCAATTCCACTTTTGAAAGGTCATTGTTTTCTTAAGTTGGGAGCTTGTTATTTGGGTTCTCTTATTTTTTTGTTGGTGGGCGCTTTCCCAAGATATTTGATATACATCACGCTGTTAAGCATACTTTTATCCTTTATAGGAGATATGTTGTCTTCTTTTGAGTGGCAGAGAGCGGCAAAAAGCAAACCTCCGTATCCTATTATAATAGCATAAGATGCTCTATGTTTTCAAATAAAATATCGTTTATCGGCTTAAAATAAACTGTGAATGATCTCGCTATTTGGTTTGGTATTTCCTTTATAAGTATCCTTTATAGAGTATAAAATTTTCCGTTTTAATGGATCTCATCATAAGACGAGGGGATGTCGTTTAAAGGAAAGGATGCATTATCGAAAGAAGCTGTTTTTATAAGAAGAAAATGCCTTTATAAAAAGATGCTTTTATGGGAGATGCCTTGATGAATGTAGGGGCTTTATAAATGTGGGGGCTGTGAGATATTTCATCTTTAATGAAGCCTTTTTAATTAAGAAGCTTTCAAATGAGGATTAAGGTTGTTTGTCGCGCGCTTTTCATACTGGATAATCGGTTGCTTGTTCGACTTTGTGTTGTGTTGCTTTTTAAAGAGCCATGTCTTAGGGTTCTCTTTTGACCATTTCGCAAGGGTGCTCATGAAGGGTATAACGATACAGTCCCCCAATGAAATCCATATAAAGTTTGAATAATATAAAATCTATTGCACACTTCCATTTTTACGCTTGTGAAGAAGAAAGTCCATAGCATCACACATTTTGCCAGCTCTCATTTTTGCGACAGCCCTTGGCATTTGAGACGCTTCCTTAGAGGCATTTATCATCCTTTCTTAATATTTTACTCTATATGGCTCTTTCTGCTTGTAACGCGCAAGAGACATGGTTTGGATTGGCCCAATATGGAACAGGTTTGGAATAAGACAATCCTATGCTATTTAGGGTTCTCATTTAAGGTGCTAAATAATAAATTGTTATAAATCAGTATGTTATTAGTAAAATTTTACACATCATATATTTTTTAGATTGAATATTTTTGCTTGTTGAGTTTTGTGAAACATTGTCTTTTAAGGTGTGGGTCATAGATAAGGAGACACAATAGCGTTTGTGCTTGTAAGCCTGAGAGATTGTATGTTGTCGCGTATAGGGAATTTAAAAAAATAGACTTAAAAAGTCCTATAGCACGGGTTTCATGGTGAAAAGAGTGCTCGATAAATCGGTTTTTCTGGTTGCATGTTTTCAAAGAGTGAGTGGGCATTTTAGAAGTGAGAAAATATCCATATGATCGAAGATAAATCACAACACCAATCTATCCATGAGGGAAATACGGCTTTTGCATCACAGCTAGGGGTGAAACAGTCTGCAGTTTTTAAAAAATGGACGGCTCTCTCAAGAAGAGATTACGTCATCATTTTGTGTTGGGCTATCCCCTTGTTGGTGCTTTTTGCCGCGACTGTCTATATGAGCCCTTTGGAGTTTTTTCACATTATATCTAAAGAACAGCTTCAAGCACTGGAGAAAATGGAACAAGGAGATCTTCGAAAAATGACTAAGGAGATTTTGAAACAGCCTTTTGAAAATAATCCTGCTGTTTTGTTTTTGCGTAACGTAGGATGGAATGGTGTTTGGGCTTGTTTATGTTTCTTACCGCAAATGATTTGGTTTTGTCTTGTGCTGTTCTTTCCATTCTTTTTTGTCTTTAACGCCATCTCTAAACGGGATGTCAAGGAAATGATGAAGCTGTGGGATACATTGCCAGAGCAGCAACAGTTAGACAACCAATCTCTCAACAGAACACAATAGGGAAACGAGAGGCTAATTCTTTTGTAAGGAGTTTTGGAATGTTGATCACAGGAGGGTTGGGTGCTTTCATGTTTCTCGGGGAGATCATGATACTGTTTTCTACCGTCATGACAATCTTTGCACTTTATTATTCGTTGATAAAACGGACAATATTGTTGTTTTGGATGCGGCGCAAATTAAAAAAGGGTGCAGCGCAGAATTTGAGGCATAATCAGGCAGGAGGGAAAGGACAGAATACAGTTTGTGCAATAGAATTAAGCCCCCTTTCTTTTAAAGAATCTTTGGAACTTTCAAGAAAAGATTATTTTATCATCTTTTTTCTAGCCTTCATTGTGATTGTGTCTCTTACAGGTTTGATAGCTTTTTTTTCTTTTCTTATAAAATCTGCGATTGTTTTACACGGTTATATGGTTCTATTGTTTACGGTTGGCATGTTTGTCATGCAGCTGCTGTTGTGGTTCTGGCTATGGATTATTGTTTTTTTACCTGTCATTTTAATTCTCCATAGTTTCCTTCAGTATGGCGTGGAAAAAACAATGAAGAGGTTAGAAACATTTGTTTGAGCAGAGGATAAAAATGATGATTTCATATCAATGCGATAGGGGGGAAAAATGACTATTGTTATAAAATGTTTGGCTGTTTTAGGGATCACCATCATTGCCATTTTAATGGCTATAGTTATGGTCAGGCTTCCTTACCTGTTGATCAAGCATATGAGGTTATCTTTTAAAATCGCTCAAGACTTGAAAAAGAGTACGATGCAACAAAAACAAGCCATACAACAATTGCGCAATGATCAGGGAGAAATGAAAAGACACAATCTTGTGCATAAGACCCTTGATGCGAAAATGCGCTTTCTTAACTTCAAAGAATCTCTGCCTCTTTCTTCAAAAGAATGTAAAATAATCTTTTTTATCTTTGTCCTCTTTTCTGTTTTGCGGGCTGCTTGCTCTATCGCAAATTTGGTATGGTGGAAGAGTGATATGATCAGCGGGATCATGTCACTGTTGAACGCTTCTCTATGGATTGGATTTCTTCTCTTTTTTCCGATCATTTGGGTGATGTGCATAAAGTTAACAAGAAAATTGAACAAAATACTTCCACAATTGGAAGAAGCAATAAAACAACGCGATCAGGCAATTCGTATGCAGAATGGGCGTGGAGGATAAAATGACGGGTAGTCTTATAACATTAATAGCCATTTCTTTCCTGTTATATATGATCGTAAATATTTTATTGTGGGTGCCAGTTTGGACAATTTGTTACTTGTTTATCAAGCGTGCGAGGCTTTATTGTCGCGTGAAAAAGGAACTGAAATGCGTGCTGAATGAACGCGATATTGCCTTAAAACAGATCTCCCAAAAATAAAAAAGCAGCAGAATATTTGATAAAAAACAGCTTTCTCTTGTTTGGCAAGACTATAAAAAAATATTCTATCTTTCTACGGTTATAGTGACTGCTCCAATAGTTATAACTGTTGTCGTTAAAATATGGAGAGGGCAGGACTTTGTTTCTCTTGTCGTATTCGAGCCACTGGCATGGATGCTTGCCTGTGTTTTTTTATTCTTACCGATTGTTTTTATTATGCGTTTTATCGTGACCCGTCAGTTGAACAAGATGATACGGCAATTAGAAGAAGAGGTTGAGCAGAAAGGAGCACCCGTCATATTATACGATGTGAATGAGGGAAAGTGAGCGAGGGGAAAGGGAGAGAGGGAAAGTGAGCGAGGGAAAGGGAGAGAGGGAAAGTGAGCGAGGGGAAAGTGAGCGAGGGAAAGTGAGCGAGGGAAAGTGAGCGAGGGAAAAGTGAGCGAGGGGAAAGTGAGCGAGGGAAAGTGAGCGAGGGAAAGTGAGCGAGGGGAAAAAGTGAAGAGAGGCTTTTGTTGAGCCTTGCTTTTGACTTGTTCATTAAGGTGCATGGGTGTACTTCTCGTTTTATGCTTTTTTATATTTGTGTCGTGTTTTTTAAAGAATTGGTGCTTTTGCTTGAGAGGTGCTCTTGCTTGAGTGGTACTTTTGTTTGAGTGGTACTTTTGTTTGAGTGGGGATTCTTGTGAGCTTTTAAGGGGGAAGTGAAGAGGGGCTGCTCTTGGACTTTACTTGTTGTTTCTGTTCTCTTAAAGAGAGAAAATCTTGTAACTTATTTTCTTTTATCAAGCATAAAAATGTGTCTTACCAAGCGATATTGAGAGCGAAAAATCTATACTTAAAGCAAAAGATATTCTGGTGTTTGGGGAAGAAGAGCCCATTTTCTTGCAGGTGGAGAGGTAAGACGCATAGAGAAGACGCGCCAAAAGCTTAAGTTTTTGATCAAGACGTTTTGCTCCATGGAAAGTGTAATAGTGCTTTTAAAGAGCTTGGGGTGGAGGGGGAAAATTGAAAGAAAAGAGGGACATCTATTTATTTACGAGACCGTTATTTATTTACGAGACCGCTAAAGACAGTTTCTCTCTCTGGATAAAAAAGGTTTTGTGCAATTTGGTTATGGAATTGTGAGAGACGCTGGTATACATGCGGCGGCTTGCCAAATAATTAATCCTTATCATTTTGGGGCTTTATCATTTTGGGGGGGCCAGATTGACAACGAGGCATTGAGGCAAAGGGGTGGGTTTTAAGGAAAAGAGATTGAAAATTTTTGAGGAAAAGGTAAGCGTAGGGCGTTTACGTCGTGTGCTTGAGGAAGCTTTAGATGAGGCAATGACTGAGGTTGATCTGGGACTGAGGTTGATCTTGGCAGCGTGCTTGGCTTTCAATATGGGGGCACCACCTTGGGGAAAGGGGTGTTTTGGCTTGTAAGCGCCTCACGTATAGTGCTTCATGTATAAGCGCGTATAGGGCAAATGAATAAAATACGTAGAGGGGATTTATAGTGCTTGCATTACTCTGAGAAGGGTGCTAAGCGAATTTACCGCGCTGGTGGCGTGCTATCAAATATTGAAGAGTGGGAATTTTAGAAGTGGGGGAGTATCCGTATGATCGAAGATAAATCACAACACCAATTTGCCCATAAGGGAGATAAGGCTTTTGTATCACAGTCAGTGTTAGATCAATCGGCAACTTTCAAAAAATGGATGATGCTTTCAACAAGCGATTATATCATCATTTGTTGTTTGGCTATCCTCTTGTTGGTGCTTTTTTCCGCGTCTGCCTATATGGATCCTTTGGAATTTTTTCACGTTATATCCAAAGAACAGCTCCAAGCACTGGGACAAATGAAACAAGAAAGTCTTCAGGAAAGACTTCAGGAAAGTCTTAAACACCCTTTCCAAAATCCTATAATTCAGCATGTTCTTGATGCGGGGTGGAATAGTATTTGGGCTTTTTTATGTCTCTTACCGCAAATGATTTTTGGCGTTCTTTTTGGTTTTTGTCCGCTCTTTTTTGTCTTTAACGCCGTATTTAAACGGGATGTGAAGGAAATGATGCTACAATGGGAAACCTTGCCAGAGCAGCAACAGCTAGACAACCAATCTCTTAACAGAAGACAATAGGGGGGAAAGTGACCGCTTCTTTAATCATTGGAATGTTGACTGCCGTAGGGACGACAATTTTTATTTGTTCTGCAATTTTTATGGTATTCCTTTCTACCATGGTGACAATCGTTGCACTTTATTATTCGTTGATAAAACGGACAATCTTGTTATTGGTGACGCAGCGAAAATTAAAAAAGGGTGCAGCGCAGAATTTAGGGCATTATCAGGTAGAGGGTAGAGGACAGAGGACAGTTCTTACAACACAGTTGCGTGCCTTTTCTTTTCAAGAATCTTTGCTTCTCTCAAAAAAAGATTATTTTATGATCTTTTCTATCGCCTTCGTTATGGTTGCACTTTGCACAGGTTTTGTCGTTTTTTCAGCTTTTCTTCCAAAATCTGCGGTTTTTTTGCACAATTACGCGCCTATAGTGCTTCACATTATTGATTTTGTCATGAAACTGCTGTTTTGGGTCTGGGCATGTATTGTTGTTTCTTTACCTGTCATTTTAATTCTCCATAGTTTCCTTCAGTATGGCGTGCAAGAAACAGTAAAGGAATTAGAAACATTTGCTTGAGAAGAGAATAAAAATGATGATTTCACATCAATACGATAGGGAAAAAAAGGGAGCATTATGATGCAACATTTAGCTTTTTTAGGGGGCATCGTCATTGCCATTTTAATGGTTATGGTCATTGTTAGGCTTCCTTACTTGTTGATCAAGCATATCAGGTTATCTTTTAAACTCGCTCAAGACTTGAAAAAGAGTACGACGCAACAAAAACACGCCATACAACAATTGCGCAATGATCGGGGAGAAATGAAAAGACACAATCTCGCCCATAAGACCCTTGATGCGAAAATGCGCTTTCTTAACTTCAAAGAATCTCTGCCTTTTTATTCAAAAGAATGTAAAATAATCTTTTTTATCCTTATTCTCTTTTCTGTTTTGCAATCTGCTTTCTCTATCGCAAATTTTGTATGGTGGAAAAATGATAATGTTGCCTTTATCATGCAGCTGTTGAGCCTTATATGGTTAGGGGTTCTTCTCTTTTTTCCGATCATTGGGATCATGTGCATAAAGTTAACGAGAAAATTGAACAAAATACTTCAACAATTGGAAGAAGCGATACAACAACGCGATCAGGCAATGCGTATGCAGAATGTGGAAGGGGGACAAAATGACGAGTAGTCTTATAACATTAATAGCCATTTCTTTCCTGTGTTTTACGCTCTTAGGTGTTTTAATATGGGCGCCAATCGTTGTCATTTATTACCTGTTTATCAAGCGTGCGAGGCTTTATTGTCGCGTGAAAAAGGAACTGAAATGCGTGTTGAATGAACGCGATATTGCCTTAAAACAGATCTCCCAAAAATAAAAAAGCAGCAGAATGTTTGATAAAAAACAGCTTTCTCTTGTTTGGCAAGACTATAAAAAAATATTCTATCTTTCTACGGTCATGGCGACTGCTCCAATAGTTATAACTGTTGTCGTTAAAATATGGAGAGGGCAGGACTTTGTTTCTCTTGTCGTATTCGAGCCACTGGCATGGATGCTTGCCTGTGTTTTTTTATTCTTACCGATTGTTTTTATTATGCGTTTTATCGTGACCCGTCAGTTGAACAAAATGATACGGCAATTAGAAGAAGAGGTTGAGCAGAAAGGAGCACCCGTCATATTATACGATGTGAGCGAGGGGAAAATGAGCGAGGGAAAGTGAGCGAGGGGAAAGTGAGCGAGGGGAAAATGAGCGAGGGAAAGTGAGCGAGGGAAAGTGAGCGAGGGAAAGTGAGCGAGGGAAAGTGAGCGAGGGAAAGTGAGCGAGAGAAAAATGAGCGAGGGGAAAAAGTGAAGAGAGGCTTTTGTTGAGCCTTGCTTTTGACTTGTTCATTAAGGTGCATGGGTGTACTTCTCGTTTTATGCTTTTTTATATTTGTGTCGTGTTTTTTAAAGAATTGGTGCTCTTGCTTGAGTGGTACTTTTGTTTGAGTGGGGATTCTTGTGAGCTTTTAAGGGGGAAGTGAAGAGGGGCTGCTCTTGGACTTTACTTGTTGTTTCTGTTCTCTTAAAGAGAGAAAATCTTGTAACTTATTTTCTTTTATCAAGCATAAAAATGTGTCTTACCAAGCGATATTGAGAGCGAAAAATCTATACTTAAAGCAAAAGATATTCTGGTGTTTGGGGAAGAAGAGCCCATTTTCTTGCAGGTGGAGAGGTAAGACGCATAGAGAAGACGCGCCAAAAGCTTTAAGTTTTTGATCAAGGCGTTTTGCTCTATGGAAAGGGCAACAGTGCTTTTAAAGAGCTTGGGGTGGAGGGGGGAAATTGAAAGAAAAGAGGGACATCTATTTATTTACGAGACCGTTATTTATTTACGAGACCGCTAAGGACAGTTTCTCTCTCTCTGGATGAAAAAGGTTTTGTGCAATTTGGTTATGGAATTGTGAGAGACGCTGGTATACATGCGGCGGCTTGCCAAATAATTAATCCTTATCATTTTGAGGCTTTATCATTTTTGGGGGGGCCAGATTGACAACGAGGCATTGAGGCAAAGGGGTGGGTTTTAAGGAAAAGAGATTTAAAATTTTTGAGGAAAAGGTAAGCGTAGGGCGTTTACGTCGTGTGCTTGAGGAAGCTTGAGATAAGGCGATGACTGAGGTTGATCTGGGACTGAGGTTTATCTTGGCCGCGTGTTTGGGCTTTCAATAGAGCACCCTTCCTTAGGAAAAGGAAATTGTTCTATCTCTCAAGTGGCTTCTTCTTTACTTGCACACCCTTGGGGCTTTGACATTGCTTGCTGATGTTAACATTTGGCAGCTTTCTCATAAAAGCTTTATGGAAGATGAAAGTTTGGGCTTTGAAAAAAAATATCGAAAAAATCAATTTGGGCCGGTTTTGTTGTTGATGATTCAAATCGTCATAAAGACAAAGCAACCTCGTTACGATTTTCTTGCACTCGTTTGCTTCTTCTTTGGAAAGCAGCTTATCTTCCTGAAAATAAAAAGAGCACTTAGAATTTTAGAGTCAGAGACCCAAATTTGTGCAATAGAAGAAGATATTTTATGAAAATTTGATCGACGAGAAAAGAGAAGCCTTAAGACAGCAGAGGATATATTGTGGGGAATAAAAACATGATGTTTGAAGTTGATGAAAAAAATGTACCCCTGATATTGTCTTTATAAAAGATGAGGGATACAAACGCTTGATATTGATGAACCCTCATCCATTGTGAGGACGAAAGCTTCGGTTCATGAAAATGGCTTGAAAATTGAAACAAATGAGGGATAAAAAATGAGGGGCAATGGAAAAAATGCACCATTGTATGAAGAGTTACGGTCTTTTTCGCTTGAAGAAGCGTTTTTGACAAGCAAAAATTATAAAGTCATCTTTTGCATTGCTTTCATTATTACCGCTTTTAAAGTGGCACTCGTTATATTTTTTGAGTGGGATTTGACAGAGTGGTCGAATTATATCCTGTTCATTTTAACATTAATATTGGGTTTTATATCAATGCTTCTTTTTGTGCTCATTCCTGTTGCCTTTGTGGTCCGTATCATCTTTACGCGTTTGTTGAAAAAAAAGATCGATAAGTTGGATCAAGAAATCTGGCAGCGAAGAAAAACCGCTTACCAACAAAACAGCGCGTGAAGGGCGGGCAGAAAATGAATACTGGTCTTTATATATTCTCATGCGTTGTAGGAGAGACCTTCTATTCGTGCGATGTTTGAAGGTGATGGAAAAAAAAAGCACCCTTGATATTGTCTTTATAAAAGATGAGGGATACAAGCGCTTGATATTGATGAACCCTCATCCATTGTGAGGACGAAAGCTTCGGTTCATGAAAATGGCTTGAAAATTGAAACAAATGAGGGATAAAAAATGAGGGGCA
>NZ_JBHIPV010000005.1:0-144492 GCF_042196165.1 Bartonella sp. AP20NXHL
CATATTGATGGAACCTTTAGTGCTAAAGAGCGTACAAAACAACTTGACTGGTTAAAGGAAGATGCGGGGGAAAATACTTGTCGTGTACTTACCAATGTACGCTGTCTTTCTGAAGGTGTTGATGTACCCGCTCTTGATGCTGTTCTATTTTTACACCCGCGCAAAAGTCAAATTGAGATTATTCAAGCGATCGGACGCGTCATGCGTCGAGCAGAGGGTAAAAAAAGAGGTTATATCATTCTACCCATTGGGATACCCGCTGACATTCCACCGGAAATAGCCTTAGAAAACAACAAAAAGTATAATGTCATCTGGCAAGTTCTCAATGCTTTACGTGCCCATGATGACAATTTTAATAAAATAATTCACCATATGCACAAAAAACAAGACGTAAGCGATTCTCTTGAAATCGTTGCTGCTTCTCAAGAACTTGCGTTAGAAGATACGACCACGGTTATTGATGATTTACCTATACGCTCAAAATTAGAGTATTCAGGACTTAATATTGGATTAGCAACTTACGAATCTTCTCACACATGTGAAGAACAAGGTGAACTCCCCCTTTTTTCTAAATGTAAAGATGTCATTAAAACTGCTATTGTTAATAGATTTTACGACCCTAGCTATTGGAAAAAATGGGCAATAAATGTTGGTGATCTTGCTCAAACTCATATCATACGCTTAACTGAGGTTTTGACGAAATCAGAAACTGAAACACGGCAGGTGTTTAATGATTTTATGACCGAATTACGTAACAATTTAAACACAACCCTCTCCGAAGAAAATGCGATTGAAATGCTTGCGCAACATCTTGTGACGCGTCCAGTCTTTAATGCTTTATTTGAGGGGCATCAGTTTGTTCAAGAAAATCCCGTATCTTGCGCTTTACAACGTGTACTCAATGCCCTTGATAAAGTTACTCCTAAAGAAGAATCTCAAGATCTCAAAAATATTTCTAAGAGTGTACAATTTTACACGCGTGGAATTACCACTCTTGAAGCACAACAAAGTTTAATTGTAGAGCTTTACAATGAATTTTTCCGTTATGCTTTTCCGCGTACAGTAGAAAAATTAGGCATTGTTTATACTCCCATTGAGGTTGTTGATTTTATCATTCATTCTGTTGATGATGTGTTGCGTCATGAATTTGGAAAAAGTCTAGGATCACGTGGTGTTTCTATTCTTGACCCTTTTACGGGTACTGGAACCTTTATCACAAGGCTATTACAATCCAATCTCATCAAACCAGAGGATATGGAATATAAATACCGTCATGATATCCATGCCAATGAGATTGTTTTGCTTGCCTATTACATAGCAGCCATTAATATCGAAGCAACCTATCATGGTCTTATGAAAGGAAATTATATCCCTTTCAAGCATATTGGTTTGACTGATACGTTTCGAATGATTGAAGAAAAAAATTTGATGGAAGGTATTCTCAAAGAAAACAGTGAATATTTAGAGCATCAGAAAAATCTAAACATTGAAGTTATCTTTGGTAACCCTCCTTATTCTTCTGGTCAAAGGAGTGCTAATGATAATAATACAAATGTAGAATATGAAATACTTGATAGAAGTATCCAAAATACGTTTGCACTTAAATCTCAAGCAACATTAAAAAGAAATCTCTATGATAGCTATATTAGAGCGATTAGGTGGGCTAGTAATCGCTTAAGTTCCCAAGGTGGTATTGTAGCTTATATTTCTGGAAATGGATGGATAGATAAAGCCTTTGCGGATGGCATGCGAAAATGCTTACGAAATGAATATTCTTCTATTTATATTATTAATCTTCGTGGTGATATTCGAAAAAATATAAAATCAAAAGAGCTATCAAAGGAAGGAGGCAATGTTTTTGGTTCTGGAAGCCAAAACGGAATAGCTGTAACGATTTTTGTGCGCAATCCAAATAAAAAACAACCGTGTAAAATTTATTATCACGACATTGGTGATAATCTTTCTACCGAAAAAAAGCTTGAGATGCTTCAATACTTTGATAGTGTTGGTGGTATTACACGTGAAGATGGTTGGAAAATAATTACACCGGATGAACATGGGGATTGGCTTCATCAACGTGATAACAATTTCAAAACATTTTTAGCTCTAGGTATTAGAAAAGGTCATGATAAAAAGCTCTTTGAAACGTTTTCTCTTGGGGTTGTAACCAATCGTGATGCTTGGACATATAATGCAAGTCGTGAAGCTTTAGCAAAAAACATGAGTAATATGATCACATTCTATAACAGCGAAGTGGAACGGTTTAATAATGCCTATGGACATGTTGATCGCAGAATACGTACAAAGGCTGTAAATAATTTCGTTGATACAGATGAGAGAAAGATAAGTTGGAGCTATAATGTTAAACAAGAATTAGTAAGAGGAAAAATCTTTGAACTTGAAGATAGATGCCTTATTCAAAGTCTTTATCGTCCTTTTACAAAACAATGGCTCTATTATAATCGCGCCTTTAATGAGAGAGTTTTACAAATGCCGCGGATATTCCCTATGGGAAAAACTGTTGAAAATAAAGTAATTCAAGTTACAGGTACCGGAACTCAAGCGGGTTTTTCTGTACTTATGGCAAAAAGTTTACCTAACCTTCACGCAATAGATACAGGTCAATGCTTCCCACGTTATATTTACAAAGATACTGAATCTTTAAAAGATAAAAGTGAAAAACAATCCCATTTATTTACGAATTCTACAGACGACAGCACATCAGCTGGTTTACAGAAGCGTGATGCCATTACTGATGAAGGTCTAGACTATTTTAAAGCGGCTTATCCTAATGAAGCCATAACAAAAGATGATCTATTCTATTACGTTTATGGAATTTTACATTCGGAAGATTATCGCACCCGTTATGCTGATAATCTCTCTAAAGAATTGCCTCGCATTCCTTGTGTAAAAACTGCTGATGATTTTTGGAAATTTGTGACAGCAGGGCGTGAACTCGGTCATTTGCACGTAAACTATGAAACTGTAGAACCTTATCCTGTCACCTTTAAAAAGGGTAATCCAAAAGTTACAGAGATCTCTAATCCCGAAAAATTCTATTATGTAACTGAAATGAAATTTGCAAAAATTAAGAATAGTAAGGAAAAGGATAAATCAACTGTTATTTATAACAGCAATATCACAATAACAGATATCCCTCTTGAAGCTTATGAGTATATCGTTAATGGTAAACCAGCTCTTGAATGGGTTATGGGGCGTCAATGCGTTAAGACTGATAAAAAGAGCGGCATTGTTAATGATGCCAATCGCTATGCTGTTGAAACCATTGGCAACCCTGCCTACCCTCTAGAGTTATTTCAGAGGGTTATTACCGTAAGTTTAGAGACAATGAAAATCGTTAAGAACCTACCAAAACTAGAAATTAGAGAAACTGAATAGACTTGGCTTGCTAAACTCACAAGGGGTATAGAGTCTTATAACCATAATCTATACCTCTCTTGTTAAGTTGATTAGATACAATCTTTAAAAAGAGTGCTTATATGCGTTATTCTAAAAAGAAATCATTTGCACTTTTAGATACTCTTATTTGGATTGCTTTAAGACTTTTAAGAAACCCTATCTAAAGTGAATTAGATTTTTTTACATTGCCTTTAAGAGGTTATACCGTAATCTAAAATGATAGCTTTATGCTTTTCAAAAGCTTTGTTTAAAGAGAGTTATATATATTCATTTTCTTATATTACTTATAGGTTTTGAAGGTTTCTCAAACCCTCAAAATACTCAAAATCTTCAAAACTCATAACCATAATGGTCTTGATAGCACTTCTTATGAGTTACAAACTATCTTTTGAAGGCTTTAAAAGAGCATATGCTTTTCATAAAGCACATTTTAATCACTCACTAAAATAATCTAGTTTGTCAGTTCAATTTACTGACACATAACTGACAAGTTTTAATCAATTCACATCATTGGTTATCTTTAAAGATTGTACTCTTGATATGAATTATGTCTTAAAAACATTAACCTATTGAAATATTATGTTTTTAATTTTCTCTCATTTAAAAAAAATAATATAGGCTCTAAAAAGAACTGACAAAACTGACACGGTCTATTAAAAGGGATTTTGCTCATCTCTATAATGATCAGTTTCTATTGAGATATTTTCATAACAGTCTATAAATTACAATTATCCTATTTATCAACTAGTTGTATAACATCATCTAAGGTATAAGTTTTCATGAATCTTCCCCTGCATACTCTTTAATTCTTTTGCAGAGAAATTCATAAAAATTACTTGCGTAATATTGGGGATCGTCAAGTGGAAACTTAAGATAGAGCGGGCACTCTCCATCCCGAAATTGAGTATAATCAAAGTAAAAGGTTTCACCGAAATCAGTTGTGCAGATAACAAGTTGTTTGGGATTCGTAAAGCCATCTCTTCTATCGAGCAAATTTCGGTAAACAATATCACCAGCAGGAATACCTGCGCAGATTTCATAAATACTGAATATTTCTTCACCTCCAATTTCTCCTCCTCCATAATTTTTTAAAAAATTCTTATAGGAAGAGGTAAATTGTAAATCGAGAGTGTTCTCAGCTGTTTTAATCCGTACATCATCAGGGGCATTATCTTGAGTACCAAAATTAATAGCATGACTATGCATATCAACATATTGTGCAACATCTGATAAAGTATAACTTTTCATAAATTTTTCTCCATAAGTCACAGCGTGTTTTTACTCATAATGAGTGTTTCTAATGATCAATCTTTTTCTACTATAGCCAATGAAATTGGGATGAGATTGATAAAATCATAAGAGATATGTTCTTGAAGGAGCTCTTTTCTCATCTGTCTCTGTACAATCATCTCGCATTTACAATATATGATGGAATAAAGGAGGTGATCATTAAAGTTTAGAGAGCGCCTTTTAGGGACATTACTCCAATATTTGCAATAATTACTTTTTCTTTTTTTCCTACTTAGGAATTTTTTTTTGAAATCCAACAAATAACTTTTCTGATAAAATTTGTCTTTGGATTCATAGGAGCAAGCAAACTCCTGCCTTGATAAAATGAGTAGAGAACCTCAACGAGAGGACTATCTTGTTGTTGTGTCATAGGATGTAACATAATAGGTCTAAAATCGACTCCAATAGGAGCTCTTCCTGATGCCATTCTTTCCAGATTTGTACCTGTTACTATCTGTCCTTTTTCTTTCCAAGAAGAAACTGTTTCAGGCTCAAACAGTTCATCTTCCTGATAAACTTTTTGACCTTTAAATTCCACAGGCTCAGCTGCCCCCATACTTTTTTTCTTTATCCATTTCATGATTCATAATCCCCTCGATTTTTTCAAAATAATCAATGTATTCTGTGTTCTAAATAGACTTAAATAAACTCTCCTTCCAAGAGCGAGGTTATTCCTCGCTAGAAAGCTCTGAGTGATCATCAAGCTTTTCTGCCACCTGTTTAATCAAAGCGTAACTCACTTGCTTCACCTTTGCTACTTCTTTGGCTAAAGCTAATGCACGTTCAAGGTGGGTTTTGTTGATGCTTTCGTCAAAGCCTAGGTGATCACCTGCTGTAAAACTTTTCTGATAAGATTGTAAGATCTCAATATCACCCAATAAAGCAAGAGCGCCAAGATGAAGTAAAGCATAATGTGCATCGTTTTCTTTAGACGTAGTGCTTTTTTTCCAAGGAGCAGTGCCATAATCAGAGCGAAGTCTTTTAGAAAGGTCAATGTCTTTGACTGACCATTCTAGTGCATCATCAAGTGCTTTCTTTAAGCGATCCGCAGTGATTTCTGGTTCAAAGATTTCTAACCCCTTTGCTTCAAAATTAAGCTGTATATCTGGAATATCTTCCGTGTGGGTAGGATCAATGAATTTACAAGCGGTGGAAAGAATGCCCGTGCTAATCAAAAAGGCGCTATCAAATTGCGGGTAATCTTTGGCAATTTCGTCGTTATAAAGAATATCTACTTCACGATCAGCCAATTGATAGCTTGCCATATGATCATTCTCATTGATTTTCTCGGTTGACCAGCCTAGGCTTTTTAAAAGTGCATGAGCACTTTCCATGGTAAGACGATCATCAGTGTCATCTGCTTCATCCACTTCCTCTGCCACTTCAACAGAAGTTGTTTTAGAAGCAACAGATGCTGTTTGCGGATCCAAGCTTAAAATCGGTGCATTTTTCGGAAAACCTGCTCGATAACCCCGTGCAAGAGTGAGGAGATTATCAATTCTATATTTTGAGATTTCTTCCACAAAACCTAAAGAATTTCCCTTTCTAAAATTCTCCTTATAAGATTTGAGCTTTTCAACATCCCCAATCAAAACAAGCGCAATAAGGTGACGCGCTACAAGATCAAGTTCACTGTTTGTTGGCAAAGCCGCATAATCATAAATGATTTGATTAATATTTTGCCGATCAGCCCATTCAAGAACATCCGCACTGATCTGTTTTAGCTTGCCTTCATCCAATTCAGTAGTAGAAACTGTATAAACTTCTTCTGCTTCTTTGAGGGCTATATATTGAGGCATATTATAGAAAATCTCTCTATGAGCCGTAGAAAAACTAAGTGTTGAAAGGGAAGCCTTAAACGCAACAATCGGCTCTTCTCCATCACTTTGAAGGCTGCACATTATATTGATTATACGGTCTTTACTTACAAAATAAGCATTGCGATTGTAGTTTTTATCACAATAAACTGTCCAACCCATTTCTTTTAATTGCTCTGTAACTTTATTGAAAGTAATCAAAACTTGTGGACTGAGATGTGCTTCTGCTGACTCTCTCTCATGAAGAATTTTCAGATGTTTTTCAGAAAATTCAACGGCATGGTTAACATATTTTTCTACGTCATCATCATCCAAATGTTCAGAAATCGTACCTGCTTTTAGAAAACTTTGATAAGATTTCAGGACATCAATTTTACCTTTTAATGCTAAACAAGCTAAATGCCAGACTATACGTATATTGTAGTTATATTTTTGGATAAGTGTTTTACTTTCGATCGATGCTTGTAAATCTTGGGCGCGTGCCCATTGTATTATCCGCTCAGAGATTTTTATCAAATCTTCCTCATTCAACGTCTCTACACAAATATCAATCCCTTTATCAAAACCGCTAAAAATCCCTCCCCCAATCGTATTAAAAGACTGATAAATATCCGTAGGTCGTATCCAATTATATTCTCCCCTATAGTGAATATATTCGCAAGCTACAGAAATCTTTTCGTTAGAGATCTCAGCTTCAAGACGGACATTGTAATTGTTATGGAGATGTACAAAACCAAAATCAAACTGAATAAAGCGATCTGGCAAAGAGAGCCACATTTTTCCAGGTTCCGTAGAAAACCACCCTTGGGTTTTAAGAATACGGCTTGCTGCAGTAAGGCTTATCGAGCGCTGTTTGGGCTTTTTACGCGTTAGAATATCGTCTAACTCCCCATTTTTATAAGCTTGCGCAAAAAGAATGAGGCGCTCATACCGCGTCATCGCTTTGTAATCTGCAAATTCTGGTACATGTAATTGAGGTGCCGGCTTATCAGACCTTAAAGCCTCAATATCACCAAGTAATGCTTCTGCAACAGCAGAATGATTGGCTGCTTTTTCACGTAATTTTTGTTCAATATCTTGTGCTTTCGCCCAAGCGATAACCCTATTTAAAGATTCCTTAACATGGCTTTCTGAGAGATCTGAAGCTGTAACATCGAAATCCTCTTTCGCAGAAAACAGCGTATCTTCATACTTATCCTGTGATACTTCACCACTAGCATATTCCCAAGCAAGGCAATAAGCAGCAGTGGTAAGATTAGCCGATAGCCGAAACTTTCCCCCATCCTCTCCATAATCTACAACATCATAACTAATGCCTACAATGCGATCGGGAAGATGATAATGCGCAAACATACTACCATCTTCAGCACGATAAGGTTCCCAGCCAAGCGTTTTTAAAATCTCTGTCACGTCTTTAGTTCGCATCGCTATTCACTTTCATTCAAAAAGTCCTAGATAATGAAAAACGTTAATGTCTGTTTTGTCTAACTTATTACTCAATTGTTCTTTAACCCATTTTTTACTAGCTTGGTTTAATTCTTTGCCACTTCCTTTAAAATCTTTGAAAGATTCTTGATATGCCTCTAAGAACTCTTTGTTCTCTTTAAAAAATTTTATAAATTTTCCTTTTGTGGACTCAGCATTTCCTTCTTTATATGCCTCTTTCAAAATCTTTTGTTGTTCACTTAATTTAGCATTCTTCCCCGTTTTTACCTCGCCAATTTTTATTTTACTATTCTCTATATAAACGATATCCGCACGAGATCTTACTACCCCCTTATCCGTCTTAGTTTTGAATACTATTTCTGTTTTGCATGTTCTACATCCTTCATCATTTAATTCTTGTTTTTTCTCATCGCGTTTTTTTTCATGATGCTTCCTGACTTGTCCAAGCCTTTTACCCTTTCCATCATTATCATCATTATTGTTTTGTGGATTTTCATTGCCCGTTTGAGAATTTTTATTTTTTTCTTCTTTTGAGTTTTGGTTTGTTTTTTCGCTGTCTTCTTCTGCATTTTTCAATGCAAACAAATAGCCAAAGAAATCCGTTATAGCCGTCTTATTGCTAGAGGATCCAACAACAGTTGCTCCGCCAGCCATAAAAAGAGACAGAGCTGCCAACTCTTCTGGTGTAAGCGACACAATGAATGCTGCTAATGCTGCTACCGCAGGAAGAAAATTATTCTCCGCAGCATTTCCAGCGGCATCCGCGCCAGTATTTATTGACATCACCACCAGCAAGGGCAGCAGCAAAGCCCCCCACAGCCCGTGCGACATCAATGGCATGATCGCTAAAGTCAGCAAACTGTGCTTCAATCTTTGCATTTATACGCGCTTGTTCTTCTGCCGTTGGAATACGACCATCCAATGCTGCTATTTCTTTTTGTATAAAATTGGGGGACCACAGTTTAAACTGGAGCATAGCAGTGGCTTCGCCCACAGGCCCCGCCGATAGCACCGGCAGAGCAAGCGCCACTCGCAACCGCGCCTTTTAAACAGCCAAGACCAGCGTGGGCAACGATCTGTGTGACCGTGTCTATTTTGCCTTCTGCCTTGGCGGTACCGATTTCTTCTGCCAACGATTTGCCAACCGTATCAGACAGGGCGATGCGCAGATTGTTAAAAAAGTTCTTGTCAAGAGAGCCGCCCTCAAGAGCCGTCTGCACGCCTGTGCCAATGGCGGCTTTGATCAAGTTCTTTTTCGCTTCAAGGGCGATACGATCGACAAAAGGAGCGGTTTTTGGCAAAGATTGTCCAACACCTGCCATTTCCGTTATTTGACTGGTTAAGCCCGCCATTAACATCGATGAGACAATGCTGGGAACATTCTTTGAAGAGCCAAGCTCATGCAAGGCGCCGGCAATATTGCCGCGATTATTGACAAAAGCCACAGCGCTTTTGTCAATCAATGCTTGGACACCTGCCTGTATAACCGCATTCATGGCGGTGCTCGAGCCAAGCCCCAAAGCACCGGTAATGGCACTGGCAGCACCCAAGGCTGCTCCGCCCGTAACCGCGCCCCCGTGACAGCCAATGCCACGATAGCCGCACCGGCTTCTTTCAGCCCTTGGGTTTTATAATCCCAGTCTTTAAACTCAGCCTTAACTGCTAGCCAATCAACTTTCCTTACAAATCTTAATCAACCCAAAGTAATAGCCTGAAATAGCCGTGTGTCGTATGGAAAATTAAAAACAAAAATCGAATGAAGAAAATGCACTTGAGACTTGCATATGGCTTCACAGGTTTATTGCTGTAAAAGCTTCAAATGATGATATCTCTAATACTTTTCGCTTGTTCTCTTGTGGTAGCTTCCACACGCGAAAATATATGGACTATAATACCTCTTCTCAAGCTTATCAAACTGAACTCAAAGGTATTTCCTTATTGATTTTGAAAGAGTCCTTAAAACGCATTTTGCAGAGCAACGTAGAAAGCATGTCTAAAAAAATCATTCCAAGAGCAACAGATTTTTCTAAGTATTGTGAAGAGATTGAAAAAGACCTTCTTTCACGCACCAAAACTCTTCATGAACTAATGATAGGAGAGTTTAAAATAGATTTCTAAAAAGTAGCAAAATAGTGAAAAGTGCTGATCATTTTTGGATTGGATATGCATTTAAAGAGTGATTAAAAAGTTTTTTTAATGTACAATATATTTCTAGAAGCTAAAATAGCTCTATAGTATCAAATTTATAAAGTAAATAAATCCATTAATACAAATTAAGGATTTTAGGATACGCGAATTTCAAAATATTTGTTTTTTAAAACATGAGTAGCCAGCATCAGCTCAAAAAATGTTGCGGCAATTATGATTCCCTTTCGTGTACTTTTGAAATAACAGAGCTTTTCTTTAATCTGTATGAAAGGGTTGCCAGTGCGATGGGCTTTGTTGAAAGGTGGATTTGGGTATCAAAATGCAAGCAAGAGTTTGGGATTATGGAGCTCTGTGTTTAAAGCTATCATCAACTATAGATAAATCATAGACGAGGTTAACTAAAGTATTAAAAGCAACTGGATGCAATAGAAGACATTGCTATTAAAAGAAAAGCAAATGCTAAAAAGACTAAAAGGTAGTTTGTGTTTTTATATCAGAAAATAATTTAAGAAATTGAGATCATAATTTTTTCACAGGAAATAAATATGTTTACAGATAAGAAGAGAAAAGCCTTGTTTGGCGTTATAATTTTTATATTTGTATGTTTTTTAGGAATAAGAAAAAATCTTGACTTATTCAGGGTATTTTGACATTCGCGTCTATTTCTTTGGTGATCGTAACAACTGTTTTTGCAATTTTATGCAATTCTAATATCCCTTCTGAGTTGCAAAACAACCCACAATATAAATGCGGCAATACAAAAGGTTGGAAGAGATTAACATGTGAGTTATATCAGTATATGCACAGTCTCCTAAAGTTAATAATTTTAGCGCTTGTCGTTTTAATTTTCCCAAGTATTTATAAAGAAACTGTTTCTTTGCCTGTCATTTCTAAGTACGTGGAGCACAAGTTTTCTTTTTCATTGGATACCATACTTTGGTACTTAGATATTGCTCTTGGATATTCAAATACCATAATTTGGTACTTTTTTTAGTCTGTGTATTCTTCCTTATGTTGCGTACACGCAGTTTAATAAATATATCTATTTACACGCTACAGAGCTCTATTAAATAGATACAGTAAAATTTACAATTTCATGCTTTAATTTTTATTTTATATTTCCTTCATTATACATACCATTATCATTTTTACTTGTTTTAATAGCAAATTTATGTTGAAAATTTTCAGTATTAAAGATTATATCAAAATTATTATGTGTCTTTCCAACAAAACTTATGTTTTTAAATACGGGATTTACTTCATATTTTTTAAAAAAGTTCAAAAAAAATTCTTTTAAATTATTTTTTTCTTTAAATTTGATATCCAAGCCGAATTCTATTTCAGTATAATCATCCGTGGGAAATTCACCCAACACAAGTTTAGCCATCTTTAGCAAGTTGCCTTCTGATTGCATTGCAAAAAAGTCTGATTGTTTTGGTTGTGTATATTTCAGTTTTATCTCTTTAATTAAACGCAATTTTTTTTCGAACTCTTCCTTACCAACAATATCAGGTGAAATATCAATCGTTTTCGGGGGAAAAGATTTTTTGTAGTGTAGCTGCAAGAATTTGTTTAACTCTTTATTTGAAGAAAAAAGAGTTAACTCTATAGGAATCAAAATTCCAAAATATTGCTTATTCTGTTCAATCTGATTTTTAGAACGTGGGTTAGGAATATTCTGAAAGTCGTTTTCAGAATCAATAACTTCAGGATTATAAGGACTATTTTCTCCCGTTAAAACATAAATCCAATAGCAGATCTTCGAGTTCACAGAAAAATTTTCGATTATTAAAGTAGCACATTGATTATCACAGTTAAAATCGTATCTTCTTTCCTATAAAAATTTATCAGCATCATTGATATTAACTAATTCTGAGGCTGGATCTATTTTATATTTATAAGAAAAAAAGTTAATGGTATTCATAAAGTTAACATAATTACAATGTCTATAGTCTTATCAGATGGCAGGTGCTTCCCAAGTTATCTTAGTGGCCACGAGAAGGTGGTGTATCCAAAATATATTGTATTGTTTAGAATTAGTTAGTTAAAGATCGAAGCTATACAATTTTAATTGCAAAAGCAATACGAATTTTAGAGAACTCTGCAGTGAAAGCTGCTTAGATTTTTAGAATATGGGCTCCCCCTTCCCGGCTTTTAAGTGGAGGAGAAATCAGTGCATTGAACGAAGCATAGTATCACGTAAAATGGCGTTAATACGCATTTGATATCCTTTCCCTTGACTTTTAAAGTCACGCTAGAACGTCTGAATCCACACGCACTGTTGTAACAGTTTTGGGTGGTTTATAGAATGGATTGCGAACGGCATTTTTCCAGAACGCATCATTGAGTGACGGAATATCTCTATAATCAATTGCATTGTCCGGCATTACAGCCAGTTTATCAACTTCAACTCTCTGTTCATCTGTCAAAGGTGATAAGTTACCTACCTCAATTTTATAACGAACTTTCTTCTTTATAAAGTTTCCTCTCTTTCAAATTGGCTCGCCGTGCTGAAATAATACGGATTACCTCTATGCCATTTTTATCGTCATGGACAATATGCGCTACGAATAGTAATAAAAAAACATCCATGAGCCATAAAGCTTGCTAACCATACTCTCCATTTTCAATACGGTCTTGTTTAGCCATGGAGAATGGATCAGAAAAAACATATGCAGCTATTTCAAAACTTTACACGGTGCTTTCTAAGATTACTTTTTGTTTTAGCTTCATTCCATTCAAATCTCATTTTTATACCTTATATTAATACATTTATAAGGGCACTATATACATCAAGAGTTTTTAGATGAACACTAAATTATCCATGTTTTTATACAATTAATATAATTTAACACTTTTAAAATTAGTGATTAATTAACTAAAAATATTAAAAAAATAATAAATTATTCTAAGGCTTTATGCATATAGTATGCAAATCGAATAAAACTTACAAGCCTGTTGAATAAAATGATATTAATTGGCTATGTAGGGGCTGCTCCTGAAAGCAAAAAAATGAATTTGGGTGCCGAAATATTCAACTTTCGTATGGCTACCTTTGAGAGCTATACAGATAAAAATACCAATAAAAAGTAGACAAAACAGAATGGTATTCCGTGATGCTTTTTAATCTACATACATTTGGCAAAACTTGTTCTTCAGTACAAAATTGCCCCTTTTTCCGAATGAATGAGAGGAACGGTTTTTTTTATGGTCAACGCTACAAAGGATGCAATCAGCACTTTCAAGAAACCACTAACCAAAAAACCTAATGAACTTATTAAAACTGTCAGCAAAGGAACCTGTGTCATATACGCTACCCATGGTATTCCAAAAGAATAGACTATCCCAATGCCACCCACAGTATTTATCACAAATAATATTATAAAATTTAACCGCTGCCAAAATAATTCTACCATAAAGCCAATAAAAAATGCAGCAAATGGAAAACTAATCAGATAACCACTTGTAACTCCTGAAAAAACACTAATTCCACCACGACCACTAGGCAATAGAGGTAACCCAATCGCAATAAGAACAAGGAAAAGAAGTGATGCTAACGCTCCCCTTTTTGCTCCAAGTATAGAGCCTGCTAACATCGGAGCCATAGACTGAGCTGTAATAGGGACACCCAGCAAAAAAGGAAGATAAATAGGAGGAAAAAGACTCAAAACAGCGTAAATAGCGGCAAATAAAGCAATATAAACCAAATCTTTTGTATTCACTGAATTATTCCTTCACTAGGGAAAAGCTTTCGTTATTGTTGTACAATTAATAAAAAGTATCAGATTTATAAAAGTACACTTTAAATGCCTTAGATATAGAGAAAAATATTATAATAATTTATTTTAATAATATTACTTATATAAATCATATTAGATTCTACAATGTTTAATTATATCATAAATTACTATAGTTAAATTCAATAATAGTGATATACGAATATTATATAACAACAGCATAACAAAATAATACATTTATTTTAGTTATTATGCTTTGAATGCATGAGAGGAACAGATCTTTTAATCGCGAGTGCAATAAAGGATGCAATCAACGCTTTTAAACAATCGCCTATCAAAAAAACTGATGAAGCCATTAAAACATTCAGTAAAGAAACTTTGGTCATATACGCTGTCCATGGAACCCCAAAAGAATAAACTATCCCAATGCCACCAAAAGTATTTATCATAAATAATGTTATAAAATTTAACCGCTGCCAAAACAACTCTACCATTAAACCAATAAAAAATGCGGCAAATGGAAAACCTATTAAATAACCACTTGCAATCCCTGAAAAGACACTGATTCCACCACGACCACCAGACAACAGAGGTAATCCAATCGCAACAAGAACAAGAAAAAGGAGTGACGCTAAAGCACCCCTTTTTGCCCCAAGTATAGACCCTGCTAGCATCGGTCCCATCGATTGAGCTGTAACAGGTACCCCTAGAAGAAAAGGAAGATAAATAGAAGGGAAAAGGCCCAAAATAGCATAAATAGCGGCAAATAAAGCAATATAAACTAAATCTTTTGTATTCATTTAATTCTTCTTTTACTATAAAAACTCTGATTATTACGAGATGCTGTATCAATAGTATCAGCATCATAAGAACGCGCTTCCAATGCTTCAGACACTTCTGACGCCATTCTTATGGTCCGTATAATTAAAGGTATCGCAAGAGCAACAATGTTAGTATTAAGTCCCCGTGCTTGCTGTGCTTCATGTACCTCATTAAACTTTTCACTCAAAAGAGGAATAAACCTGATCGCCATAGAGATAACCATACTCACTTTTGATGGATTTATACCAAAACAACGAAAGGGCTGGAGGCCTGCTTCAATTGCATCCACCATATCTGACACTTTTGTTGTGAATGAAATAACTGATGATAAAGAAAAGAGGATAACAAGACGTAATATGACCTCAACCCCCGTAAGCCAACCGCTAAAAATAGTTTGAAATACAAATAGAAGAACTAAAAGCAATCCCATCGATTTAAATTGCTTTATCACAGTTTTGAAAGGAATCTTGGCGACTCTATAGAATAAGATGACAAACAACAAAAATAAACCAAGAAGCGCTATGGAAGAAACCATTATTATAAAAGTTCCACACGCCGTAAGAAATAATAACTTAACTCCAGGCCTTAACCTATGAATAAATGTATCCCTCGGAATATATAAACCGATCATGACATTCTTCTTATATACTCCTTTATAGCAACAAAAGGTACATCATCAATTGCTATCTCCCCCTTATCAAAAACCAGCACTCTATCAAACTTTTTCAAAAACTCTAAATCATGCGATACAACTATTGCAGTTTGTGGTAATTCTTCTATCACTTGCGTAACGCGATGCTTATTTCGCAAATCAAGTAATGTCGTCGGCTCATCAAAAATAATATAGTCTGGTTTCATTGCAACTACACCGGAAATAGCAACGAGTTGTTTTTGCCCACCACTTAATAAATGGACAGCGTGATTTCTGAAATCTTGAAGTTCATAGCGCTGTAAAATTTCATCTACACGCTCCTTAATTTCATCTTTATTAAGCTTTAAATTTTTGAGACCAAAGGATAAGTCCTCTTCAACTAATGGTAAAACAATCTGATTATCTGGATTTTGAAAAACAAATCCAACTTTACGCTTTACTGCTTTTGCATCGCGTTTTGTATCAAGCCCATCAACGCTTACAAAACCATGAGATGGTAATTGGAGCCCATTAATAAGACGAACAAATGTACTTTTTCCAGAACCATTCGCACCTATAATAGCAATTCGTCTTTCGGTAAGCTGTACAGTAATATTTCTTAAAACACACAAATCACCAAAAACTTGTGTTACCTCATCAAATTTTATAATCCCCAAAGTTTATTCCAATCAATTCCTTTTATTAGCTCTTCTTTCTCTATCGTTTCAGTTTATAACCTAAAAGTAATAACAAGCACCATAGAGGAATAATAATGACTGCCAAACTCATATCAGGCATCTGTACAGGAATATATGTTTCAAGAAAAGGCACGCTTATTCCTATCATATCAAAAAGTCGAGTCATCAATCCATTTTGCCCAAAACCACTGACAAACATAATGCAAAACAATAAAGCAAGAAAGCTGAGGCAAAGATAGTTAGCGTAAGGATATAAACCAAATGCATAAATAAAATCGCCCTTTCTGTTCTTATATGCATTGCGAAATTTCAAATGAACAATAACAATAATAGCCCAAGTAATCACTGCTGCTGCAGTTGCAAGAGCCATGATCCGCATGAAACTATTATCAGGAACAAGAGCATTAACAACGACAATCAACGCCGTACATAATGATGAAAAAAGGATAGCAATATAAGGAACACGAGCAGCACTCAGTTTACTAAAAATATGTGGTGCATTTTTTTGTACAGCTAAACTATAAAGCATACGGCCATTAGAATAAATGCCACTATTGTAAACAGAAATAGCAGCCATAATCACCACAAAATTCAAAATATGACCAGCAGCAGGAATTCCTATAGTCTCGAAAATTGTGACAAAAGGACTACCATTTTTTCCAATCATATTCCAAGGGCTGATTATCATAATAACGCTGATAGAACCAATATAAAAAATTATAATCCTCCACATAACTTGACGAATAGCCGCTGGAATTGTTTTTTGTGGATTAGATGCTTCTCCAGCAGCAATACCAATAAGCTCCGTTCCTCCAAAAGAAAACATTACTACAGAAGTTGCTAAAACAACCCCTACTGCTCCATAAGGGAAAAAACCGCCATGGTCCCAAAGATAATGAATATTCGCTTGATTTTCCCCTAGTCCAGTGACAATGAGAAAAATTCCCAAAATAATCATACCAATAACAGCAGCCACTTTGATCAAAGCGCAAACAAATTCAAATTCTCCATAAAAACGAACATTAAACAAATTAACAAATGTAACAAATAAAAGAACAATGAAAGATGTCTTCCAATGATCAATCAAAATCCAATGATCAAGGTAAAACCCTATCACTGTAAGTTCAGCCATGCTCACAAGAATATAAAGAAACCAATAATTCCAACCTGTTATGAAACCAGCTAATCTCCCCCAATATTTATAAGCAAAAAAACTAAATGCTCCTGAAGACGGTTCTTCTACTGACATTTCACCAAGCATTCGCATAATGAAATACATAATAAGCCCGCCGACAAGATAAGATAAAATAACTGAGGGACCAGCTAATTGAATTGCCTCGGTTGACCCATAAAAAAGTCCCGTCCCAATAACGCCACCCAAAGCAATCATTTGAACATGGCGATTTTGAAGGCTACGCTTCAATTCCTCGTGCTTTTTTTCAGACATCATGCCTCACTACTTTTGTTGAACTTAACCTCAACTTTTATTGAAAAATTAGGCACCTCTTTCAAAAAACACAAAACAAACGTAAACTTATTTTCTCATCATAATGCAACTCCTCATTTTTTTGTGCATTATACGTATGTCCCGTTGAAGTTTTAAGAAAAAATATGCTCCACCCTTTATTTAAATTAATGTCCTTCATTTTCGTTACACTGACCATTATAGCATTGGTCATTGATAACGCACACTCTGTAATCACATCACATTGGACAACAACCCCCTTTAATAAAATTTTAATAAACCTTCTGCAAACAGATATCTATCACCTTAATCAATCTCTATGCAAGGTAATGCCTGATTTTCTGTCCTCAATTTGCATTACTCTCACTTATTTACCCGCATGGTCTATCTTTGGTGCTTTAGCAATAGTATTTTGTATCTTAAATTACGAAAAACAAAAGCCTTTTCACAAAATATCATATACATATAACGAAGAGTACATTTGATCTTGAAAAAAACTTCTAGAGCTCTCTGTCCTATAACATAATCGATGTCGCTTAAAACCCCTCACTCTATAAAACAACTGAAAATCACTTGATCATCAGAACAAATTAAAACGCTTTATTATAAATATAGACGCTCACTTATGATTTCTATAGATAACGATAACATCACTTCATTTGTATCAATTTAAAAAAATTAGCGAATAAATCTACCTCCCACCTATAAGAAAACTCTGTACAGAAAAAACTTAAAATATTGCAGTTCATATATTTTTCTATGGCTGCTTCTTTATACTCTACAAAAACTTTTCTTAATTTTCGTACTAGAAACCCCATGTAAAAAAACGTCTTCTAATATCAGCTCTCCTTATAAGATTAGAACTTATTAGAATTAATGAAGAAGCTTATAAAAATTATTCTACAAGTCTAACAAAATGCGTGAAATAAAAACTCATCTGTAAATAATTGCAATTATGATAAAAAATATTTCGCACCTTCTCCCTATTGAGAAAATGGTAAGATAACAGCTTCAGTAACACTCTGTTCTTTTAAATCTGAAAATCGTCTCGCTAAAATATCAACTTTTTAGATATCTCATCCAAACTTTTCCATTGATTAATTACCTCTCGAGAAAGTTCTTCAATGAATTTTTCTTGGTAAGCTAGCTTCATTTCTAGTTCTATCAGCCGATCTTCATCCGACATGATTTTTACTCCCTCTTAAATAAAAAAACGTGATTAATTTTATTAATCCTCCTCCCTTTTTCTTCCCATAAAAATGAGAAGTAACTTTTAAACTAATTCTACTCATCTTATTTGCACATTATAAAGGGTTTATGATGATCTTTATTTTCCCAATCACTTATGCAACAAATTTCTTTCTCAAAAACCAGAAAATGTTTTTATCTTTACTAAGATATCGTGACACCATTTTTCATCCTAAAGATCTACATTCCCAGCTTCTTAATTTAAGTGTTATCTAAATTGGAAAGCATTTTATAGCATTAAGGTCAAAGAATACTTTCCTCTGACTTTTACATACTTCTCCTTCAAATTATTATCATATTTATAAATTATTGAAAAAATGCATTCTTGCTTTTATACGTACTTTTAGCTATTACCCTCAAATTAGTTTTGTTTCATTGACTTACAAACCTATGCCGCATTAGCTCAGTTGGTAGAGCACATCATTCGTAATGATGGGGTCGCTGGTTCGAATCCGGCATGCGGCACCATTTTATTTCTTAAACATATTGAAATATATAGATTTTTTCTTTAAATAGCCATTTTCAGACCACCTTTTAGACCACCTTCTACAGTTTATATAATTTTACCTAATTTGTTCTTATTTTCTCCTTATTTTTCGTTGAAGTGAATGCTAAAATCTCTTTTTTCCTTCACCTTACTGCTCTCCCTAGCTTGCATGGCTTTGGAAATACACCTGAGGCATCTAATGGCGAATCGTTGTTGTGGATACACTAAAAAGCTGTGCACATTCACGGATTGTTACATATCTATCGCCATCATCAAATATCATTTCATTGCCTTTCTCTTTTTTATGTTATGTAAATGGGCTGGGGGGCTAGGAGGAGAGAACTTCCTATATCTTTAAGCGGCTTTTTGTCAAAATCTTTTTTGTCTCTTGTGCTATTGCCTCTAAAAAGATTTCAATAGCTTGATTGATTTGCTTAAGACGCTGCTGGAAACGTAGCCAATACAACACCAGACAAAGGTGATACCATTGGACCCGAACACCCCACAAAATGCTTCATATGAAAAAGACAAAAGCGTTATTCATATGGAAAAAAATATCTGACGGTGAGGTCAGCGATCATAGCAGCTTTTCTTATAGCTTTAGTCAAAGCCTTTTTTCTTGGGAAAAAAGTTGAGAAGCAAAAGCAAACAAAGGAAGCTTTCAAGATAGCGATAACACGGCTTGAGATAGAAAATGAAATTAATAGAAAAGTGATGCTGATGTGCGCACTAAGCTTTCTAGCTAGTTGCGCGACGAATGAATGAACTTCTTGTATTGGATGGCTGCCAATTTATTTGAATCGACAAGATATCAATGTCATTAGTCCAAATTTGGCGAGAGATATTTAAAACATAATGAACAAGGTGCTGGTCCATGTGGTTGGAGGCATAAACGGAAAATAAAGTGCTAAGGATACAATTCCTCTGAAAGATTAATCAATGAAAAGATTTGAAAGAGGTCGATATATTCAGATTAAAAGTAAAAGAACTTAAAGGATAAAAACGCTCTGGTGGTCGATTGGATTTAATTAGAGTGACGGAGATGTCTGAGTTGAAGCGAAAGGATTCAACAAGGTTATATTTGTATAAAGTGATTGAGTCTATTGATGTATTCTAAGGGCATCTTTGTTATCTTATCAAAAGAAGATGAGAAAAGATTTTATGGATAGCACTACTATCGTCGTTCAAAGAACTGATCATACACAAAGGTTCTGTTTTCAACAAAAATAATATCTAGGAGCCGGCATGCTTGAAGAAAAGCAATCTACGGAACTATATAATGAATAATGGTATAGGCTTTATGTGATTTGTAAATGACGTTGCTTCAGCTTCCTAATTATAATAATGATGTTGACGATAAGGCAAATACTTTCGCACTATATCTGCTTTTTCATGCTAAAGTGGCGGGAACACATTGTGAATGATCTTGGCTGTTAATTTTTCTATAGGTAAATTTCCTATGTGGGAAATAACATGCAACTCCAGTAGAGAAAACCAACAACCATTTTTTCTTTTATTTTTTAACTTAGCTTTTTTACTTTCAAAATTGGCCTGGCAATTTCTTGGAAAATATTGCTTTGCTATTTTAAGACAATTTCTTCCTGAAATAAAATCCTTCTTTTAAAATATCACTGTAATATCTTGCAAACTCATGTACTGCTCTTAGAGAAAGTTTGTAATAGGACCGTGCCTTTCATGGCGTTTATTTTGATGTGTATAACGGAAAAATTAAGAGCGCGTATTATCTTTTCGACACTCAACCACAATCTTACTTTATCACAATATTTATCTTGAGAAGGTACTTTTACAAAGATACTGATAATCTATAAATCGCCCTCACCTAATTCACCTTCTCGCTCATCCTTCCATGCATTGCTCGTCCACCTTTTAAACTACCTTAAATTTTTGATATAGAATTTTTTCTTTAATTTTTTTATTGAATCATAAAAATGATATGTCTCAATCTCACCTCTATGCATCTTTATACGCTTTGATTCTTATTTCTAAAGCCCAGACAGCCCGCATATCGCACTGTTTTTTATATTTAATATATATTTTTAGATTTATTCGTAACTTGTTAGAAAAGTTGCTATATTTTGATAGAAAATCTTCTATCAATTCACTTTTTTCAAAAGGTTCTGAAAGGATTCTTAAAAAGTCTGTAAAGTTAAAGACTATTTAATACGTATTGTTTCTTTTTTAGAAATCAAAATTGGTGATGCCCCATTCCTTACCAGCAATTGTGTTATTTGCAGAGCAATCTGTATAAGATGGTGTAATCTCTTTTATGAAGTTAACTAAAGTTTTTTGAATTTCTAGCATATTGCTTAAAGACAAAACACTCCCTTTTATTTATGCAAACAGCTTAGACATCGGCTGATAATCCTCTCGCTTATAAAAAATCCTTTCTTTATAACCTTCAGAACCACAATTAAAGTGGTAAAAGATAGAACAAGATTTTTAGACAATCATAATGCATAATAAAAATAGACCAGTTTAAATGTTCAATGCTAACACCTGCTAAACAGAGGAAAATAAGTTTTAGCACGCCTTCAAATTGTAAGGGCTTAAGCCCCCGCGCGCTACGATGGGTTTCACCTCTCATCGTACGATTTACTTTCTCTCAAAAACTTAATCGCTGTAAATATAAAAATCTTCAAGCCCGTTCTAAATCCGTGAGAGTTTCTGGATCTCGCTGTATTAAACGTTGAAACTCCTCACAGCTGCTTATCTGAAATGCTAACATTTTTCATAAAAGGACGATAGTGGTGTTGAAACATCCCCAAAAAGTTTACGCCATAACCTGAGAGATTATTGCTGATTTCAGGGGATAGAATCAATTTCAGCTCAAAGAAAATCCCACCCATACCAACAAAAAGGTTTAGTCTACATGCCATGAGGAATGTCCTCAATAATTTTGATAATTTTTTGGTAAAATTTCTTTTGCCACCAATATCAGCTGCAACAGGTGTGGAATTAACAGGATTATAATTTTTTATCCTAAAATGTATCCATCATTTTTTTTACATTCTTTCATCTATCTTAGCCTTCTTTTCACAGCTTCAAGTGATAAAAAGTAACTGCAATTTAAATTATCTTGCATCGAACAAATTGCTCGCAAACTATCCCTATTGGCTAGATGACAACCCATCATCTATTTAAAGAGAGAAAAACTTTTCTTTTTTATTCAGCGATAAAGTAAATACTATTCAATTACTTATGAGTAGTAATTAGATCAAATGGAAACTGCTAATCTGAGTAATCTTGTACCCGTTTATATAGGTTTAGGAAAGCGTGCTGTTATGAATATTCATAAAAATGCTTTAAAAATTGATATCAGCAAAACTTCTGTTAAAAAAAGGAAAAGATGTTCTCTTACTTGCTACTGAAAAAACTGTTCAGATTTGTCTTATATTACTGAAGAGCTTCAAAAAACATGAAGTTATCCCAATAATTACAAGTGTGCCAACAATTCAACTTTGAGATAATATATCTGTGCTAGAGTTATGCCAATCTCACCAATCTGTTGTTGTCTGTGAAGAGCATAGTATCCATGGAGAAGCTTGGAGATGTAATTGTTAAATCGATTATGGAACAAAACATTCTATGCCAATTTGTATCATTATGAATACACAACGACCCCATATGTAATAAAAATAAACTGGATATTTTTAACAAATTATGAAATAAATCTAGAACACATAAATAGTGTTAGAAATGACATACTATACAAAAAAATATTCAACTGCTTCCTAATATGTTCGCCAGTTCAAAAACATCATAAATCATTGAGTATGCAAGAAAAGCACATTAATTCACGCAGTCTTGCTCTCAGTAAACCAGCTTTTTTTAAAGATAGTACAGGTATTTTTTTCATTGCTTAAAAACGTACTCCATAAAAACAATATCATATCCTTATAATATATTATTCAATAAAATTAATATAAATAATATATATATTATAGAAAAATTATTTATATTGATCCAATTTTATTATAATTAAATGTTACAATAAATACATATTGACATTTTTAATAATTTTATTTATATATCATAATTAATATTATTCTATATTAAAATAAAACTAAATGAGGTTTATATTTTATGCTAATGTGGAAAAAGAGTGATTAATATATTATGTTTTTATATATAGGAGGGAAAAATGCTCACAGCATTATTTATATCTATTTTTTCTATATCAACAGTTGTTTTGCCTTTAATATCAGCGCTTGTTCCTTTTTATCCATAGAATGAGCTGTTAATAACGTAAATAAAAGATGTATGCAATGTTATTAGTATTTTTTTTGTGTTTATTATTATTAAGATTTTTGCGTTAATATTATTGTAGTTACTTAGTATTATTGTAGTTACTTAGTATTTTCTGTGATTTTATAGAGGAGCTTCTTGATCTTTTCTATTTAAATTTAACTATCAACATATTTGTAAAGTATATAATTATGCTCCTCTATAAAAAGACTTTCTTTTTCTAAAATAAGTTATAACATATTGATTTCGTTACTTAAAAACATCTATATTCACTAAACTTTTGCGTGTAATATCTTTGATTGTCTGAGTACCGGTCAGTGTCATAGCTACCCGCATTTCATTAGCAAAAAGATCAAGGAGATGCATAACACCTTTCTTACCTGCTGCTGCAAGCGCATAAACAAAAGCACGACCAATCATAACAGCATCCGCACCTTGTGCTATCATGCGTACAACATCAAGACCAGAACGAACACCTGAGTCCACTAAAATAGTCAAATGATCCTTTACAGCATCCGCAATTGCAGGCAACGCTCGTGTTGTTGATAATACACCATCAAGCTGACGTCCGCCGTGATTAGAAACAACAATACCATCCGCACCAAATTTTACTGCTTCTCGCGCATCTTCTGGATCAAGAATACCTTTCAAAATCATTTTTCCTTTCCAAAAATCGCGAATCCATTGTAGATCATGCCAACCAATTGATGGATCAAAATTTGCACCAAGCCAACCAACGTAATCATCCAATGCAATTTTCTTTTTGAGATAAGTGGAGACATTTCCAAGATCATGAGGGCGCCCCATAACACCAACGTTCCAAGCCCAATATGGATGAGTCAAAGCTTGTAAAAAACGACGTAAACCAGCATAAGGACCAGACATTCCCGAATGCGCATCACGATAACGTGCACCAGGAATTGGCATATCAACTGTAAAAACCAACGTGCGTACACCAGCCAACCAAGCCCGTTCTAGTGCATCACGCATGAAACCGCGATCTTTGAGAACATAAAGTTGAAACCAAAATGCATCTCCAACCGCCTCTTGTACTTCCGCAATGGGACAAACTGAAACAGAGGATAGAGTAAAAGGAATCCCTTTTGCCGCTGCGGCACGCGCTGCTTTTACTTCTCCACGACGTGCATACATGCCCGTTAGCCCAACAGGTGCAAGTACAATCGGTAAATCAAGTGTCAGATCAAAAAGCTTGATTGAAAGATCAACTTCACCAACTTGCCTTAGAATCCTTTGACGCAGTGCAAGTGCTTGAAGTTCTGTACAATTACGTCGCATCGTTTCTTCAGCATAAGCCCCACCATCAATATAGTGAAAAAGAAAGGGAGGAAGACGACGCTTTGCTGCTTTACGATAATCAAGTGTTGAAGAAATAATCATTGATGGCACCATTGTTCCTAAATAAAAAAAGAAGACATCCTAAAACGCATATAAAGCGAATCCGTATACCTACCTATTCGACATCCTCCCAAAACGCTCTATTGAATAGATAGAAGTAACAGAGATTGCAACTTTCTAAAAAAACTAATTGATAAAAACAACGTCTTTATTTCTCTTATCCAAATTTAAAATCTCACAGTATGTAGTATCATTAATAACGTATCTACTCATATATCGTTCATGTGCAATTGAAATGTTATACTCTCGTTAAACCAATACCTCTTCGAAAGCGATTGCTCCGTAGCTTAATTAGTTATAATTTAAAGTCGTTTCTCCCTCCAAAGGTCCTTACATTATCAGTTATTAAGAATATAGAGTGTCATTAAGTATAAACCATAACCTCCTCCAAAAGATGAAAAAATCCTTTATTAATACTGTAAATAAAGCTGTCGCATACATCCATAAATCTTCTTATATCAATATTCAAAACTGAGACCTGTTACTTGTTCATGAAAGTTTATAAAAATATACAGTGTCTAATTCACATAAAGCATAAAAAAACTTTTAATGTTCATACTAATAGAAGCTCTTCATATTTAATTGAATAATTTTCTAGCAATATTATATCTTGAGGCTATAAATGAGTTACTAAAATTAGAACAATGTTTAAAAAAATTGTTACTAAACTGTAGTGAAAAACTTATTTATTGGCTCTTAAGGATAATTTTTATACGAAATAAAATATACTGGTCATTTAAGCTCTAGAAAAATGGCGCCAAGTGTAGCATCCAATCTCGCATATTTACTTTGAAAAGTGAATACGCTACTGTTATATTGAATTTTATTAACCTATTGATTTATTATAATAATAAATATGAATAACATATTGAATATAGTAAAATTCTTTCATTGTAGATTTTGTCATGATGAAATAACCAAAACTATTCTTTTGCACATCATAAATGGAGTTTGTATAGATAAAACCTCTTTAAAAAAGAAGTAAAAATGCCTCTCATACCCTCTCAAATACAAAACCATAACTTTGAAAACTGAAAATAAAATGCATAGTGCCGGTTTTATGAAGGATAAATTTTTCTTTTATCTAAAATACGCTTTCTGCATACATGTTATCAAAATTCGTGGTTCCCAACTCATTTAAAATGCTTGGACAACTTTAAACCCTGTGCTTGATAATGTGATCCAACATCATGTCCATAAAGGGTTGATGGTCGATTAAGCATATGCTCATAGACCAAACGGCCAATAATTTGACCATGCTCTAAGATAAAAGGAACTTCATGGCTCCGCACTTCTAAAACCGCTCTTGCTCCTTTTCCACCCGCCTCCTTATGCCCAAATCCTGGATCAAAAAAGCCTGCATAATGCACCCTAAACTCACCAACTAAAGGATCAAAAGGAGTCATTTCTGCGGCATAAAGCGGAGGCACATGAACAGACTCTCGTGAAACTAAAATGTAAAATTCATCAGGATCAAGAACCAACTCTCTCTGACCACGATCAAAAAGAGGTTCCCAAAAATCTAAAACGTGGGCAACAGCACGTTTATCAATATCAATAACACTTGTATGATGTTTACCACGATAACCTATAAGCCCGTTTTCGTCTCCCTTTAAATTAATGGAAAGACCAATACCACCAACACTAATATTAGGAAAATCATCCGATATCAGTGTTTCTTGCCTTTGCAAAGTGTGCAACTCTATTTCATTTAAATAACTTTGCCCTTTTCTAAACCGAAGCTGTGATAAATGTGAGCCTGTATGCACCAAAATTGGAAATGTGCGTGGACTAATTTCCAAATAAAGTGGACCATGATAACCAGCACAAATTTTATCAAACTCTTGAGCATTATCCGTAATGACACGTGTAAAAATATCTAATCGGCCTGTAGAACTTTTGGGATTGGCAACAGCAGATAAAAATTCTGGTAACGCTAAACTTTCCAAAAGAGGAACAATATAAACACACCCCGTTTCCAAAACGGCTCCACCTCGTAAATCAAACTCATGCAACTTTAACCGTTCAAGCTTATCCAAAACTTTTGTATCAGATCCCGGCATAAAAGAAGCACGTATACGATAAGCCTTCTCCCCTAAACGAAGATCAAGGCTTGCTGGTTGTATTTGAGATCTATCAAATGGATACTGAGCCTTGAGAACGTTATTCTCAATCAAAGCTTGTATATCACTATCTGCTAAAATACCGCTTATACGCGCCATATATATTGCCTTCCCTTTTTACATTGTTTCTTTTTTGACCTAGATGATAAATTGGTGCAAGCTATTTTAAAGTGATAAAAACTATTTCTATGTTTTTTCCAACTGATTTGTTAACATAAAATAAAATAGGAGGTATTGTAAAAATAATACCTCTCAGCTCTCTTGTTCTTGAATGTCGCGCAAATGATGTTATCATAATTTTCTATAGAACCCTTAAGATTCCTGTTAGAATTTATTATGATTATACGCCATCTTAGCGAAAATATTATTAATCAAATCGCCGCCGGTGAAGTTATTGAACGACCAGCAAATGTTGTCAAAGAACTTGTTGAAAACGCTATTGATGCTGGTGCAACACGCATTGAAATTATTACAGCAAATGGTGGAAAAAATTTTATAAAGGTGAGTGATAATGGTTATGGAATTCCTGCAGATCAGTTAACTTTAGCAGTTTCTCGCCATTGTACCTCAAAGATTACCGATGACGTACACAATATCTGCTTCCTTGGATTTAGAGGAGAAGCCCTCCCCTCTATTGGTTCTGTTGCTAAACTTAAACTCATTTCACGAACAAAAGATGCTGAGAGCGCTGCTGAAATTTCCGTTACTGCAGGAAAAATTGTAGGACCCAAACCAGCTGCTGCAAATCTTGGAACAATTGTTGAAGTTCGTGATCTTTTCTTTGTCACGCCGGCACGATTAAAATTTATGAAAACTGATCGGGCTGAAACAAATGCTATTAGCGATATGATTAAGCGAATTGCTATTGCATTTCCACATATCCGCTTTTCTCTTTCAGGATTAGACAGAACATCTATGGAACTGTCTGCTACAGAAAATAATATTCAAGGACAATTACAACGTATTACGCAAATTATGGGAAAAGAATTTGCCCCTAATAGCATTGCGCTGAATGCTGAACGCGAAGCGGTGCGCTTAACAGGTTTTGCCTGTTTACCATCTTTCAACCGAAATAACAGCCTTCATCAATTTGCTTATGTTAATGGGCGTCCCGTGCGTGACAAGTTTCTATGGGGCGCTATCCGAGGTGCTTATGCTGATGTCATGACACGAGATCGTTATCCTGTCGCTATACTTTTTATTGATCTCCCACCTGCTGAGGTAGATGTTAATGTTCACCCAGCCAAAGCTGATGTACGATTTCGTGATCCAGGATTAATTCGTGGTTTGATTGTTGGAGCTATTCGTGAAGCATTGCAGCAATCTGGTATTCGTCCTACCTCAACCCGTTCTGAAGCAATGCTTGCTGCATTTCAAACACAACAATCATTGGCACAACAATCATTGGCACAACAATCATTGGCACAACAATCATTGGCACAACAATCATTGGCACAACAACCATTAGGCAATTTTAAGAACACGCACCTGTCCTCTTCTTACAGTTCACAGCCTCATCATTTTACCAGCGCTTCAATGGTCCAAAAACCATTGGATAGTACTAGCTCTTTTGATTTAAAAGAAGATGCCGCTCCTATTATGGAGGGCTTAAATACACCAAGTGGGGATGCATACATTCCAAGCACTACATCTTCATCAGAAGAGTTATCTTATCCATTAGGAGCGGCCAGAGCACAAATCCATAAAAACTATATTATCGCCCAAACACAAGATAGTTTGATCATTGTCGATCAGCATGCAGCTCACGAACGATTGGTTTATGAAGCACTCAAAAATGCACTTTATTCCAAACCGCTTCCTTCACAGTTATTACTTATTCCTGAAATTGTAGAACTCTCTGAAGAGGATGCAACATGTCTTTTAACGCATAAAGATGCTTTGCAAAAATTTGGATTAGGAATAGAACCATTTGGACCAGGAGCAATTGTTGTGCGTGAAACACCTTCCATGTTAGGAGAAATCAACGTCCAAGCCCTTATTAAAGATCTCGCAGATGAGGCCGCTGAGTATGATACAACAAATAATTTAAAAGAAATGCTTGATTATGTTGCAGCAACGATGGCCTGTCACGGCTCAATACGGTCAGGGCGCCTTTTACGCCCCGAAGAAATGAACACACTATTACGGCAAATGGAGGCAATACCTAATACAAGTACATGTAATCATGGACGCCCTACTTATATTGAACTCAAATTGGCAGATATAGAACGGCTTTTTGGCAGAAAATAAACTCTTCATCATTTTGACAAGAAAAATATTTTTAAATTAACTCTCGACTTTATAATATATTTTATGGCACTTTTCTTGAATCTCTTGTATCAAGCAAAAAGGAGTTATAATGTTTTCCGATAGTGAACGCGAAGCAAAAATTCATTATTCTAATAACGGATATGACATTATAGAATATGGTACCTATACTATTTGTGCTGTTAGCGGGCAAAAAATCCCTATAGATGATTTAAAATATTGGAATCATCACCGCCAAGAAGCATATGCTAGTTGTGAAATCTCCTATCAACGTGAACTTGAGTGCAACCCATATCTCAAGCAATTGTTAAAAACAAAAGAAAAATAACCCTTTGAAAGCTATAAATTTAGCCTTTGCCTTTTAGACAAGAAAACTCAAGGGAACGTTTTCTAAAGCGGGTCAAGACCTCCTCAAGGACCATGCGACAGAAGTCTTTTTGAACAAAATCGACATTCACATCAAAGACAATAAGATTTTTCAAATCTTTTTGCGTGTGAATTGTCTGTATACGGGTATAATCTTTAGCTGTTGTTGCGAGCCATAAATTGTGCATTTTAGCCTTTTGTATAAGGCTTTTTAAATTTTCATCTGTGAAAAAATAGTGGTCTGGATATATGTAAGTTTGCACCACATGACCAGACAATTCTTTAATAGATTTAAAAAATTTATCTGGATTGCCAATACCGGCAAATGCCAAAAATGATTTTCCTGAAACCTCATCAGAAGCACTGGCTTTAAGATGAGCACGATATAAAGGCTTTCCAGTACGCGAAACAAGAAAAGCAACATTATCAGGCACATCGGAGTGACCAATCAATAAAACACTATCCATAAAAGAAAACTGCGTTTTTAATGGTACGCGCAAAGGTCCTGCTGGAAAGACAGCTCCATTACCAAAACCGCGCATCGCATCAACAACGAGTAACGCATAATCCATATAAAGACGGCGACTTTGAAATCCATCATCCATTAAAATAAGATTACATCCCTCTTGCTTAAGCCGTTGCGCCGCTGCATAACGATTAGGTGATACAGCTACAAAAGCATGCCGTGCAAGTAAAAGTGCCTCATCTCCAACATTGTATGGAGTATCATATTTCTCATTTACAAGATGTACCCCTTTAACTGATCCACCATAACCACGAGATACAATACCAGGTACAAAACCAAGTTCTTTAGCCACCTTGGTAAAAGCAATAACAACCGGCGTTTTACCCGCACCACCACATGTAAAATTTCCAATACACAAAACAGGCAGATTAATCACGGGAGGCTGTCTTGCCATAAAACGACTTGAAAAATAACCATACCCCCATGAAACTGGGGCTAATACAAAACGCAAAAAGCTTTTATTTTTCCACCAAAAATGGGGGGCGCTAATATGCATATCTACCCTGACGCTGACGTAAACCTGTTTGTATTACAAGGGGTTGTAAAAATGGATCTAAAATCTTTAATGTGCGCTCAAGTGCACCTGCCATACCTGTCGCCACTTCATGAGCCTTATCAACCATTTCTTGTCGCAATGTTTCATTTGTTAAAAGCTTATACACCTGAATAGCAAGCTGTTTTGTATCTTGAACCATATATGCTGCATCATGCGTTAGAAATTGTTTGAACATCTCTTGAAAATTTGAAACATGGGGCCCTGTCAAAATAGCGGAACCAAGTAAAGCCAATTCCAATGGATTGTGTCCACCATTTCCACATAACGATTTACCAACGAAAGAAACTTTCGATAAGCGAAGAAAAAGCCCCATTTCTCCAATGGTATCTCCCCATAAAATATCGGTATTCATGTTTGGAACAGCATCTCTACTCCTACGAATAAAACTTAACCCCTTATTATCGCATTTTCTGATAAGATCTTCTGAACGTTCAGGATGACGAGGCACAATAATTGTCAATAAATCTGGCAAATAATTTTTAACAATCTTATGGACCTCAAAAGCAATCTCCTCTTCCCCTTCATGCGTTGAAACAGCTGCCCAAACTGGGCGATTGCCGATAGCATTACGATAACGTGCAAGCAATGCTTGATTTTCAACCAGAAAAACATCAGCCTTGAGATTACCAGAAAACGTAACAGATTTTACGCCAAGTTTATGGTAATAAGCTACATCTCTTTCGTTTTGACCAATCGCCAAATCAATATCCTTAAAAATATGTTTGGCAAGAACGCGTCGTTTTTGCCAAGCTTTAAAAGAACGTTCAGACATATGGGCATTAACCAAAATCTGCGGAATACGCATTTTTGCAAGTTCTTTAATACGAAGGGGCCAAATTTCTGATTCACAAATCAAGACGAGATCAGGCTTCCAATGACTAATAAAACGGCGCACTGCAAAATCTAAATCTAAAGGAGCATATTGATGAATCAACCTATTACCAAAATGTTTTTTCACAAGAGTAGAAGATGTCACAGTCCCAGTTGTCATTAACACATTGATTTTCAATGATAAAATATAATTTACAAGTGGAAAAAGTGCAAGTGTTTCTCCAACACTTGCTGCATGTAACCAAACTAATGAACCTTGGGGGCGTACATGAGAACTTTTACCTAAACGCTCTTTTTTGCGACACCACTCTTCTTTTCCACGAATAGCACGACAGAACAAATAAAAAGGAATAACAGGACATAAGCAAAAACCAATTATCCGATAGCTTAAAAGAGCTGTATGTGCCTTTAATTCTACCATTTAAAATCACCTCATCCAGCTATTTTAAGATATCTATATGCTTATTTTGTTAAAAAATTCATCAACACTAGTGGTTGCTTCCGTATTTTTTTAATATCATCCATATCTTAAATAAAAAACGCTTAATCCATGAGAAAATTCAATACATAAAGGACAAAAAATGCAATTTTATCACCATATTTTTTTAAAAACTTTCCTATAAAAATAACATATACACATTATTTAAATCTCTTTTAATGAAATTTTATCACTTCATTCTGCACCCTATAAAAATCTTACTCAAAAATAACAAAACTATTTTTTAATCAATTATAATTTTGAAAATATAAATGATAAATACCATACAACCTATGACATATTTTTTCAGCTCACTGAATAAATACTTCTTATGATTTTAGTGAGGCTTTGAATTGTACACGTTGGTATTTTAGAGAAAAAAACTTATTTTTACATATGTTAGGTATTGTCAATTTTTCAAAAAATAATCCATATAGACATTACAACCTAATATAAATAAAATATGTTTAAAAGGAAGCTCAATCTCTATTGTTTCATTTCAATAAAATGAATATGTCAAACAAATCTTAAAAAAAAACTTTTGAATGGTATAGAGTTCTCATTTTAAATTGTGATATCATCTCTTAAAGGTAATCCAGAAAAATCTAATCTTGTTTAATAGAGAATTTCTTAAAAGTCTTACAACAATTTAAATAAGAGTTTTCAAAATTTTAAATCCTCTCTTTTCAGGAGGTTGCATGATATCTTATTCCTTTTAAGATTGTATATAATCAACACAAAATGACTAACTTATAGATTGTAGTTTTAAACGAGTACTCAAGAAGCCCTTATGAGGTAAGTTAACTTTATAAATCTATTCAGTTTCTCTAAGTTTCTAATTTTGGTAAGTTTCTAACAACTTTCATGGTTTCTAAGCTTATAGTAATAACTCGTTGAAAAAATTCCAATGGATAAGTAGGGAGTGCTAATAATCTCAATAGAGTAGTAATTCGTATCATTAATAATGCTACTCTTTGTATTAATCTTAACGCATTAATGTCTCATACCTCATTCAAGAGCAGAGTGACTATTCACAATATAATCATAAAATTCGAGTGATCGCTGTCATGATAATATTGCTGTTGCAAATAGGTTGATAGAACTTTCTTACATTTTTATTAAGCGCAAAGATGGTGGTGCAACAATGTATTTTATACCTTGCACGAACACTATTATGAAATGGGTTTGGGTGCCTTGAGAGATGTTTTTTTAAGAAAACATATGAATTTTAAACAACAAGCATATTCTTTTTTACGACGTTCTATTTTACTCGAAGAAAGTACCTATGAAAAGGACGACTAAACAAAAGCGTGCAGCAATCTACAAGCTATAATAACCAAATATTCAAGCTTTATTCTGCATCGCCTAACTCAGCATCAAGAAACTGATGCAAATCTACAATGTAATAACGTTGTAATGCATTATCTACACTGCTTTGCGCTTTTGCCTGCCATGCTTCTTGAGCGGATTTATAATCTGAGAAAATACCAACCACATCTAAATCATCGGGATTCTTGAATTGATTACTGTTAAGATTTTTTAATTCCCCACCAAATACAAGATGTAAATATTGTTTTTTTTCGTTGGTTTCAGTCATATGTGCCTCTATATTATTTAGATTATTTTAGCATGCTTTTACGTGATTAAACTAACTTTGTTTGACGAACAACATCTATCATATCTTGACAGCAATTATTTTTACCAGCAATTAAAAATCCATATTGGTAAGGTTCAATTCCATAAGATGGTAAAGAGGCATCAAGCGATAAAAAACACCCTCCACACTCCTGCAAAATAAGATCAGCAGCGGCAATATCCCATTCATGACAATTTGGACGAACTAATACGATATCAATTTCATCTTGAGCAACAAGAACAATACGATAAGCAAGAGAAGGAAGATAATGGTAAAGACTAACTTGATTGAGGAAATCATCTGGTAATTTTTGTGCGAGCGATTTATCAAGTGAAATTTTATATTTTCGATGAACCTGAAAGGCTAAACGAGGAAGTTTTATCCCATTTAATGTTGCCCCTCCACCCGTTACAGCTGTATAAACATCTCCTTGAGCCGGACATTGTAGTACGCCCACAATAGGACGCCCATTCTCAATAATGGCAACCGAAATACACCAATAAGGACTGCCAGAAAGAAAACCACGCGTTCCATCAATAGGATCAACAACAAAAGAGCGCTCATAATAATCTTGTTTTTCTCGATTATCTTTTGTTTCTTCTGAAATCCATCCATAATTTGGACGTGCCCCTAGAAGCTTCTCTTTCAAGAAATGATCAACAGCAAAATCTGCTTCACTGACCGGGGAATTACCTTCTTTAATCCAGACATCCAACGTGCATCCAAAATACCGCATTGCTAAATCTCCTGCCTCTCGACAAACGTCACGCAAAAGATTTAAATCAGAAGAATGATGCGTATTATTTTCCTGCAAGTGTCATCCCTTCAATTAATAATGTTGGAGCTGCTGTACCATAACGCCGATCAATATCATTGGCAGGTGTTAAATGTGCTAACATATGAAGCAAATCAGAGCCTAGCGTTACTTCACTCACCGGATAAGCAATTTCACCATTTTCAATCCAAAAACCGGAAGCCCCACGACTATACTGACCAGTAATAAAATCAATGCCATGACCGAATAATTCGGTCACATAAAATCCATTTCGCAAATCTTTTATCATATCGCAAGGCGATACTAAACCCGGTTCAATAGCAAAATTTGTACTGGTCGGCTGCACTAATGATGCTGAACGCACACCATGTCCATTTGTTTTAAGTCCCAGTTCACGTGCTGTAGATGATGAAAGAAGCCAATTTTTTAAAATACCATTTTCAATAATATTGAGTGTTTGTCCCTCTACCCCTTCTCCATCAAAAGGATGAGAAGCATTTCCACGTAATCGCAAAGGTTGATCGGTTACATTAACATTAGGCTTCATCACTTCCTTACCTAAGAAATTCTGTAAAAGACTCGTTTTTCGAGCCACAGAGGCTCCATTGACCATAGATGCGATATGCCCTGCAATTCCACGAGCCGTACGCGGATTAAAAATAACATCAACGCCCCCAGTTGCCGCACGAACTGCACCCAAACGTCGAACTGCACCAAGCCCTGCATTCTTTCCCACAGTTTCTGCTGCCTCTAAATCAGAAAAATGTAAGGCTGTTGTATAATCATAATCCCGCTCCATCTGTGTTCCTTCACCTGCAAGAGCACTACAAGAACGTGAAAAACAACTTGAGCGATAGGCTCCACAAAAACCATCGCTGGTCACAAGAATAAACCCACTACGGCCATAAGCTGTTGCAGCGCCACCAGAATTGCTTACACCTTTAATATCAAGAGCTGCTGCCTCCGTTTTTAAAGCATCTTCTGTTAAAAAATGACTGCTAGGTACAAAATCATCAAAAAGATCAAGATCTTTAGGATGCTTAACCAAACACTCTTTATCTGCCAAACCTTCAAATAAACTATCGGGAGAAGCTTTAGCCATCGCAACAGCACGTTCCGCAAGTTCTTGCGGATAAGATCCTAAATTAGCAGAAACACTTGCTACTTTTTTTCCAACAAAAACCCTTAGAGTAAAATCATTGCTCTCTGCTGCTTCTGTCGATTCAACTTTCCCAAAACGAACTGATACACTGGTAGAATGAGCATGAACAATAACAGCATCAGCAGCATCTGCCCCAGAACGCCTTGCTGCTTCAACCAGCGAAACTGCTTTCTCAATCTGGTTTTTGTCAGTCATCATAGACTCCCTAAAATATTTTATTATTTACATTGATAAGCATTCTGACAAATTTATACAAATCAGAATATAACTCTTGTGTGTTTATTCATAAGATTATGCATATTTCATGCATTCTTTTTTTTAATGCATTAAATCATTTCCCTTTTAGCTTCTTTATGAAAAGACGTAATATGCTGTATATGCCGTAAAATCTCTTTAGTTTCAAGATTTCTCATGGGCCCTTATCATTTTAGATAATCCAATCTGTACTGACAATCAAATCAACCGAAAATTTGGCAATTAACAAAAGGCCTAACAATAACATTTGAATTTAAGCCAAAATCCTCAAAAATTCGAAAAGTATAAAATGACTTAAGTCACAAGCCTTATGTCCTCTGGATAGTCAAATAACTTCCTTCATTCCTATAGCATTCTTTAATTTCCAAGCAAGAATCAAGAAAATGCCTTATATTTGTGTATACTTCTTTGCTTCTATAAACTCTCTCATAATAAGATGGCAATCTTGTAAACAAAAAAATATAAACGGAATAAAAAAATTTTTCTTGCGTTATTGCTTCAACAAAATGAGCAGTCATTAGCTTCTTTATTCTCATAAGCGTGATATCACAAAGAACTCATTTTTTATATTTATCAGAAATAAGTTATAATCATAACATTCTCTCTCGTTTTTAATGCGTCTAATCAAGAGCATCTCATTTTTCATGCCTCATCCTTAACTGGTTATTTTGTTACTAAACAGATATAACTTAATAGACTCTTTTTCCTGAAACAAAAATCCCAAAATACTGGATAGATTTTGATTTAAGAACTACACTCCTTCCTCTTTTCCTTCCATTAAAAAATAAAGAAGCGTAATATTGTTATAAAACGATAATCAATAAAACTTTTATATAAAACTCAATGTTGTATCTATTGTTCAATTCAATCTACAATAAGCATATTCTTCCAATTAATTTGGGCAAGTTTATCGCTCATAATTGTTTTAATAGATACAAAAATATTTGCAGAAACTGGGATATCTGTGCGCATTTTAAAAAATCGCTTTTTAAACATTTAAACCAAATACATACAACGATACGAGATTAATTTTTACGAAAATTAAGGGAGGTTTTATTTTATCATCTAGAGCCTTTTAGAACTGCACTCTCTAGAAAAGTAATCAAAGAAATTATCTGTTCTTATAATCTTTTAATCAAAAAAACACTTTGATTTATAATCATAATTGATCATTTTGTAATTTGCATAAAAGAATCAAATATCATTAAATTTTCTCCGTTTCGAACCTATTCATGTTGAATCAATCACAACTATTTGCGAGCATATCATCAGTAAGGGGCGTATGAATAAAAACTATTTAAGAAGGAGTCAAAATGTCTTTTATGAATGCTCTCAAATCAAAAACTATCGCAACATTAGAAACTGGCAAATATCATGACAATATCAACCTACAGATTCACAAGAGCAGAAATAAGCTTCTACAACTTTCTTTATTTTCAGTAAAAATGCGCGCCTTATAAGCTTTTATATATTGAATAAAATTCAATGGCTTTTATAAGATCTTTGGTGCAAAATTAATTTTCTCAGATGATTTGACACGATTTCAACGACTAACTAAAAAACAGATCATAGCTCATCGATTTGCTATATACTCATAACTGATTTCATTCTAACAAGGCTAAGATTTCTGCACCTTTTTTAAGGTATTAACTTCTTTATAAATGCCCCCCTTACGAGATGCTTTTGTTTTCAGTAAGAGCACGTCTGCTCATTTCAATCATTGCATCGCGAAGATGTAACTTAATTTTTGACCCAATAATCATTCCAAAGAAAGGAGAAAATAAACCAGACATGGTTACAGTATGACGAATTTTGTTATTTGAAGAACCCGATTTTGTTGAACAAATATATTCATGATCAAAACTCATACGTGTAAAAGGAAGTTTAGCATAATCAGAAAAACAAACATTTTTTATAACTTTATCAAGTGTAAAAGTTACTGTAGGTCCCTTTTTAGGTTTCATGCGTCCTATAGCACCTTCTTTGAAAGGACCAGAAAGTTCTACCCACTCAAGTTCACTATCCCAGCAAGGCCATGATGCCACATCTTCCCATATAGCCCAAATTTGCTCAGCACTTGCTTCTGTATTAATCTCTTCACTATATATCCAATTAAACACGATAATCTCCCCTTTTTTACAAATTACTTATCTTTAGTGATAAAGAATAATATAAAAAAGTATCCTTAAAGCTGCACAACGATAAGATAATTAATACTCTCAGATTTACTTAATATGTAATGATTAACTCAACAAGCGATATTACTAAACTAAACACACAAATATTCAGGATAAATGAACAATATTTTCAATACTAAACAAAATATCTTTTTTAAGTTTAGACAATAGCAAAAATAGAAGTTACGCATCATATAAGATATCAATGCAGACTGCATAGCTTAAAGCTTTCAACTGCTGATGAAATGTGATGATTAAGGTATGGCAGAAAGAAATTAGATAAAAAAGATCATAACTATTATCGAGGAATATATATCCTATTGGAGAAAAAACATCCTTCTGTATTAAAGCTAATAAAAATTCATCAATTCCTTTAACATTAGAATCTTTTATTTATTTTCTGCTTAACCTTTTAAAAACCATATAAAATGAAGAAAACTGTGAAGAAGCATTTTTTCATCCTATCGGATAAAAACAAGAACTTTCTCAAGATGTAAGCGATCGTAATTTATAGAGACGTATTGCTGTCTCACCATAAAACCGCTCATCATCTAAATAAAAGACATCAGGTAAATGAATCATTGTATCTTTCTTTTCTTCAAGTATGAAGAGTGTATCAGCTTTTGCCCACCCCCCTCGCAAAGCTTCTACGAAAGCACGTTCACCTAAACAACGGCTATAAGGAGGATCAGCGCAGATAACATCAAATGGAAGCATTGTGCCAATATTGCCAAGTTTGGTCGCATCACGACGTAAAATCCGTCCTATCGACTGTAATTCAAAGGCTTCTATATTTTTTTGAAGCAACCCACGCCCCTCAACCGAGTTTTCAACAAAAACAGCCGCCTTTGCTCCACGTGAAAGTGCTTCGATGCCTAAAGCACCAGTACCAGCAAAAAGATCAAGAATGCGTTTATTGGTCCAAAATTGTTCTTCACGGCTAGAAAGAATATTAAAAAGGCTCTCACGTGTACGATCACTCGTTGGGCGAATCGACTGATTAACAGGCGAAAACAAAACACGCCCAGCAAATTTACCGCCTATGATCCGCACGTGGACCTCCAAATCGCTTCGAAGTTTTTGCACCGTCCCTATGTGGTTTAGATTTTTTCATAGCACCACCAAACGATTTTTTCTTTCTCTCAAAAGAATGTTCATCATGACCACCTTTTATCATGTTCTCTTTATCCTTTAAAAAGCGATCTTTCTTACCAAAGGGGTGCGTCTCATCATAAGATGTTTTGCCACGTTTTTGAACAAAACTTCCCCTCTTCTCTTTGTGTGACGGACTTTCTTTTAGTTTTTCCTTGCCTCGATGAAAGGATTTTTTACCATCCAAACCGCTCTTATGATCATGCGATTTCTCCTCACTATAGGAAGGCTTTCTACGTGCACTCTGGGGACGCGCACCAGGAGCCATCCAAACATTAGCACGGCGAGAACGCGGTAAAAAACGCTCTGCTTTTCCTTCTTCACTTTTCTCCTTCTTTACATTCTCATGAGACTTTGTACTTAATTGCGCGCGACTATGTTCAACAGAACCATCTCTTGGTCGGCGTCGTATCGCCCTTTCACTTGAGAAAACCCAACCATCATTTGCAACAGAAAGATCTTTCTGGCTTTGCTTTTCTGCAACAACTGCAGAATTTGAAAAGGGTTTCAGAATAGGAGCATCAAAATCTGCATTGGCTTGCATAATCAAACGCTCCCCCAACTGATCTCGTAACATCCGCCCTTTTAACTCTTGCACGGCTCCTTCTTCTAAATCAGAGAGATGAAATGGACCATAGGATACACGGATTAATCGATTAACTGATAATCCCAATGCCCCTAAAACATTCTTTATTTCACGATTTTTTCCTTCACGCAACGCAACAGAAAGCCATACATTCGACCCTTGTTCACGTTCAATTGATGCTTCAATCGAACCATAAAAAATACCATTAATCGCAATACCATTTTTAAGGTTATCCAGCGCACTCTGTTTTACTCTTCCATGAGCACGGACGCGATATTTGCGGACCCACCCCGTTACAGGAAGCTCTAATACACGCGCTAAGCCACCATCATTGGTTAAAAGCAAAAGCCCTTCCGTGTTAATGTCAAGCCTTCCAACAGAAAGAACACGCGGCATTCCTTTTGGTAAATTACTAAATACTGTAGGTCTGCCTTCAGGATCACGGTTCGTGGTGACAAGACCTGCTGGCTTATGGTAAAGCCATAAACGCGTTCGTTCTATAGGAGGTAAAGGTTTGCCATCAACTTTAATAACATCAGAGCGGCTAACATTAAAAGCAGGCGTTGTCACGACTTTACCATTCACAGAAATACGACCTGCAACAATCATCATTTCTGCATCTCGACGCGAAGCAATACCAGCACGCGCTAACCTTTTAGCAATTCGTTCACTCTCATTATTTTCATTCATTTGCGTTTCAAACCAATCTTTGCAAGTATGTTCAGAAAATTATTCACATGCACCATACCGCTTATCCTGAAAAATGAAGTAGCATAATCATTGATCATTTTCTATCCTTTAACGACAATAATGTATCTGCCGACTTGCAAGTTTGTTTTAAACTCTTAAAAAAAATAGAGGTATTCTTTTCATTATAAAAGCGTAATAAATTATTCATTCTATAGCATTCCTTATCGAGATAACCTTTAGATTTTCTATACCTTCAGTAGAAAGAATATTATGACTTTGACGCCCATGGAAATAGCCCTTTTAGAAGCACAAGAGGCTGCAAAAAAAGATGAAGTTCCCGTAGGTGCTGTCATTACACGTGGAAAAGCTATCATTGCACGCGCTGGTAACTTTATAAAATCTGCATATGACCCTACAGGACACGCAGAAATACGCGCAATCCGTATGGCTTGCGAAACATTGCAAAACGAAAGGCTTCCTGATTGCGATCTTTATGTAACACTTGAGCCTTGTGCTATGTGTGCTGCTGCCATTTCATTTGCACGCATACGTCGTCTCTATTACGCAACAAATGATCCCAAAGGGGGTGCTATAGAAAATGGTCCACGTTTTTATCAGCAACCAACCTGTCATCACAAACCTGAGATTTATTCTGGTTTTAAAGAAAAAGAAGCTGCTCAATTACTTAAAGATTTTTTTGTACAAAAGCGATACTAAAAACAATTCTTCTTCCATAACTTTCACTCTTAAAAAACTATCCTACTTCTCAAAAAGACTATTAATTCTTCTGACATATATAGTAAAAGCTATTTCAAAGCATTTTTCTCTCTTTTAATCCTGCATATTGCTTCTATTAGATGATACATTCATTCATAAGAATAATTCATTATTTTGTATAATAAAATATAAATTCCAACATATCGTAGATCTACTCTCTTTCAAATTACATTGAAGCAATAAAAATCACTTTTTTGCACATCATAAGCGGGATTATCGTCTGGATAAAGAACGTTGTAGAAAAGACTAAAAATGTCTCTTATGAAGGCTCTCAAATGCAAGAATTGTCGCAACTGGAGTCTGGAAAATAAAATGATGGTATCAGCTTTCTCCTTCCTAAGCATCAAGATAGTGGAGTACAATAGATTTTACGTTATACTATCCACATGAACGATGTTGCAAAATGAACTTGAGAAATATTTCTTGTTAGGAAACGCATGAAGTACTCTCTCGATGCTGTTGTCATATTGCTATTTCATGAGAATAACACCCCTCCTCCAACAGCATTATAACTGTGCATGAATGAGAGCTTAGTATCATAAGTAATTGGAAAAATACTTTACTTTAAATATTTTGTCTTTCCCTTATCGACCAATAGGTGCGGTTTTTGCCGGTTGGCGATAACTTAAAGGTGGTTCAGTGAGATAGCGACGGTATTTTGAACTTCCAACTTGTGCTCTCTGACGACGTAAATATTCCTGTCGTTGCTTCGCATTCAACTGTGAAGGGTTTTCTGAACCAGCGCCATTAACTGACGATCCTTTATGAGGAAAAGGAGTATTTCCTTGATGCTTCTTCGATGCTGCCATTTCATTGACAGATCTATCTTGTTGTGGTACCGGCAAAAATCTGCGTGAACTAGGGCTTGGTATTACAAGTTTTGGATGAGGTTTCATAACAATCTGGCTGCTATTATTTGTTGGTGTTAATGAAGTAATGTTAGCAACATCTTCAAAAAACTGTATCGAAACCGGTTTATTGGTACCATAGGTAGGAGCGGATAAATTGCATCCCGTTAGAACAAAGCACATCCCTAAAATTCCTATTGGAAATATTTTTACTTCACGTTTTCTCACTGCCTATTCCATTTCCTAAGTATATGGCTGATTAATATTCCCGTTATTTATGAGAGAACGGTCCATACACAAATTTCCCCCCTGCAGAAAAAACAACGGAATTTACTTTGTACCACAAAAAACTATATTCATCAATATGAGAAATATACTTGTACTCCTTTCCCTTGATTTAAAATTTTAAATCTTACCAAGAATCTGTAGTTCCCGCAAAGCAGCTGCATCACGAGCAGATACATCCGGATAAGCTGGATCACTCCCAACATCTTGTGTATAACGCCATGATCGAGCACATTTTTTTCCTAATGCCTTCTCTGGATATACACCAACACCTTCAACATCATTCAAAGTAAAAGAATCGGAAGGTATCGTGTCCTGCCTAATTGTGAGTGCACTGGTAATACAGATCTCCGCCATATCCACATTTTCTAATGCCTCTCGTAAAACCAGATTGGAAATAAAAACAATAGGCGCAGCTTCCAAAGAGGATCCAATACGCTTATTAGCACGTTCAAGCTCTAAAGCACCTGTCACAACTTTACGGACCTGCCGAATTTTTTTCCAACGCTCAGCCAAAGATTGGTTTTGCCATTCTTCTGGTACAGAGCGAAATTGTTCCAAATGCACCGATTGGCTTTCTGGATAACGCTCTAACCAAGCTTCCTCCATAGTAAAAGGCAACATTGGAGAAAGCCATGTTACCATACGCTCAAAAATCTCACGGACAACCTGCAAGGAGGCCTTGCGTTTTTTTGATGAAGGCGCATCACAATAAAGAGAATCCTTGCGGATATCAAAATAAAATGCCGATAACTCAATGATTGAAAAATCCAATAATGCACGCATAATCTTTTTAAAATCAAATTCGTCGTAAGCGCGATTAATCAACTGATCAAGTTCAAAAAGCCTATGCAATATAAATTTTTCAAGATCCGGCAGTGCACCATAAGATATTTCTTCCCCATCATCATGTGCTAAAGTTCCTAGCATCCAACGAATTGCATTGCGTAGTTTACGATATGAATCCACATTTGTTTGAAGAATTTTTTTGCCTAAACGCTGATCTTCCCAATAATCGGTTGTCATAACCCAGAGACGAAAAATATCAGCTCCAGATGTTTTAATGATCTCTTGCGGAACAACCGTATTGCCTAAAGATTTAGACATTTTCTTACCATTCTCATCCAAAGTAAAACCGTGTGTGATCACGGCTTTATAGGGAGAACAAGCACGCGTACCACAGCTTTCCAAAAGAGAAGATTGGAACCATCCGCGATGTTGATCTGAACCTTCAAAATAAACATCAGCAGGCCATTTCAAATCAGCCCGATCTTCTAACACAAAGCTATGGCTTGCTCCAGAATCAAACCAAACATCCAAAATATCATAAACCTGTACCCAAGGCTCATGTGCACGCTCACCTAAAAAACGTTCACGTGCTCCTTCAGCAAACCATGCATCTGCCCCTTCTGCTTCAAAAGCCCGTAAAATACGCTCGTTCACACCTTCATCTTTTAGAATAACACCATCCTCATTCGCAAAAATACAAATAGGAACCCCCCAAGAACGCTGACGAGAAAGAACCCAATCAGGACGATCCTCTATCATAGAAGCTAGGCGGTTTTGTCCAGAAGATGGCACAAAACGCGTTTTTGAAACAGCTTCCAAAGCCCGACTACGTAAAGTTGAACCATCCCCAAAATCTTTATCCATTGAAATAAACCATTGTGGTGTATTGCGAAAAATAACGGGTTTTTTTGAACGCCAACTATGGGGATAGGAATGCTTTAAACGCCCCCGTGCAAACAATCGATCTGCTTTAATTAAAGCGTTAATGACCTCTTTATTGGCGTCACCCATTTTTCCATTATCATCAATAACACGTGCAGGTCCTCCTTCACGATCTGGTCCTAAACCTAGAACATCTTTCGTATAGAACCCTGCATCATCAACAGGAAACGGTATAGATGAATCAATCCCCGCTTGCTCCAGTAAGGACTTATAATCATTCCAAATTTCAAAGTCCTCACGCCCATGGCTTGGTGCTGTATGGACAAAACCTGTACCAGCACTCTCTGTTACGTGTGAACCATCAAGCAATGGAATTTTATAATTATACCCTCCAGCTAAACCTTTGAGTGGATGAGAAAGAACAAGAGCTTTCAATTCCTCAGCAGAAATAACACGTAAACGCTTCAAAACAAGTTTGGCTTTTTCTCCACAACTCATCGCTAAAGCGTCTGCAAAAAGAAGCTTTTCTCCCACTTGAGGACCAAAATCATTTTCAGCACTTTCAACTTCGTAAATACTATAAGAAATCTGCGAAGAATAACTCACTGCACGATTGCTTGGAATTGTCCACGGTGTTGTTGTCCAAATGACGACATGAGCACCATATAAATCATCAGAATTTGCTTCAAAAACAGGAAACTTAACCCAAAGCACCTCTGATTCATGATCATGATATTCAATCTCAGCCTCTGCCAAAGCCGTACGCTCCACAACAGACCACATCACTGGCTTGGAACCACGATAAATCTGATCTGACATAGCAAATTTTATCAATTCACTGGCAATGCGTGCTTCTGCATGAAAAGCCATTGTAGTATAAGGCGCGTTAAAATCTCCCACAACACCAAGGCGTTTAAATTCTTCACTTTGAACGGTTACCCAATGCTGTGCAAATTCACGGCATTCTTGACGAAACTCGTTAAGAGGTACCTCATCCTTATTTTTTCCTTGTGCTCGATATTTTTCTTCAATTTTCCATTCAATTGGAAGCCCATGGCAATCCCAACCAGGAACATAATTTGCATTAAAACCGCGCATTTGGAATGAACGGACAACCACATCCTTTAGAACTTTATTTAAAGCATGCCCGATATGAATATGACCATTTGCATAAGGTGGACCATCATGAAGAATATAAAATGGACGATCTTTTGCTTGTTGGCGCAATTGCGCATAAAGCCCCATATTTTCCCAACGCGCCATCAATTCAAGCTCTTTTTGCGGAAGCCCTGCACGCATAGGAAAATTTGTCTGTGGGAGATAAAGAGTTTTTGAATAATCTATTGTTTCATTTTTCACAGCCATTGTGAAATATCCCTGTCCACTTTTACGATTTCATTTTTGCATAACTTCCCTGAACCCTGCAACTCTGGTTTTTATCTATAGGGAAAGCCGAGCTTATCATTCGTATTAAGCAGCGATCAGGAAAATATATCATCACACTCTATGGGCTTTATCATGAAATTCACAAGAAAAGAAACCAAAAAGTGATCTTTTAAAAAATAAAGGCTCCACTGACAGTGGAGCCTCTTAGAAATTTACTCTTTAAAAAATTAGAATTTATAAGCTACACCAACACGGAAATCATTGGTTTTGTAGTTAACTTCAAGTTTTTCCTTTGCAAATTTCTTTTTACCAAAATCAGAGTAACGATATTCTGCACGTACAATCACATTATCCAGAAGCGAGAAATCAACGCCACCACCAAGTGTGTAACCAATCATGGTTTTTGTTTCATCAGCTAAATTCTTAGAAGAAACGACTCTTCCATCCTCATCCTTAACGGATATTGATACAGTGTCTTGGAATTGCCCATAAGCAATACCACCAGCAAGATAAGGCATAAAGCGATCAGCAGCAAAACCAATACGTACCCGTGTAGCACCACCCCAATTTTGTTTGAAAGTATGACTTAACGTTTCAACTTCATACTCTTGATCAAGACCAAGTTCAGAAGCCATCTTTTTTATTTGTTCTATACCATATACACTGGAATCATTCTTATCCACCGCTTGTGTACTTTGTGCACCGTGTCCAGCCATATTCTGTCCACCATGAGAACGAGAAGCATGTGGATTAGCACCATGCGCATGAGCACCAGAACCATGCCCACCTGCATGAGATGCACCATGTGGATGAGCATTTCCGCTACCATGGAAAGAGCTATGATGATTCCCGTGTTGGGCTCCGCTTGTTCCATTAGAAGCTTTTGCTGATTCAGAGGATGCCCCTGATCTCGCGAGTATAAGTGTCCCTCCGCTCGGTACTGTTCTTTCTACTGCTGATGATTGTGATGCAGGTTGTACCGATGCAGGTGCTTTTGCTGCTGGCTGACTTGCTTCTGTTCCCGTTGTTGAGGTAGAGGGCGCGGGTTTTACAGCAACGGATTTTGTTGGAGTAGATTGCACTTGTACAGCCCCTGTTGATACAGATGACGTTTCTGCAGATTTTGCAGACGCCGTTACTCCATTTGTTCCTCTTACTGATGGTTGATCTCCTGTGTCTGATCTTGCCAATAGGAGCGGTGACCGCTCTGGTGAGCTTGCTCCTGTGGTAGAGGATATTGATTTAGATTCAGGTAATTTTAATCCATTTACCGATGTCTGTCCTACATCTGTTCTCGTCACTTGTCTGACGAGGACTGGTTGTGTTGTTGACGATGCAGATGACGTTTTTGATGATAGCGTTGAAACTCCTGATGCTCTTTCCACCGTCACTGTTTTTTCTGCTGTTGTAGAATGAACATTGCCAGAATTGCCAATTGTTGTGGGTTGACTTGATTGTCTTGCTTCTGCATTTGGTTGTTGAGCTGGATTTGCTTGTCCAGTTTGTGCTGTAGCAGGTTTTCTTGACTTGGATTTTTCTGTTGGAGTTACCGTTTTAGCTCCTGCACCTGCGGATATTCCTGAGCCTGCAGGTGCTCCTGCACTTGCAGCTCTTCCTGCGCCTGTGGATGCTGTTGATGCGGCTTTTTGTGTTTGTGATCTACTTGATGTTGTTACTTGTAGTGGTTGAGGCGTTGGTAGGCTTGCGGATCTGCGGGATCTTACGACTGCATTTTCTACTGTAGTGTTATCAGCTGCACCTATAGTAATGGTCTTTGTGTGTTTTTTTCCAGATATCATTAAATCCGTATCGACGCCAAAAATAAAGTTGTCACCGAGATCAATATTAGAACCTGCATAAAAACCACCTGCAAAACCTGAAAGTTTAGGAGAGAACTCTTTATCCAGTGGTAAACTCTTTTCTTGACCAACAAGAGCCATATCAGCTTTGCTCGAAAAACCACCCGCTTGAACACCTAAATAAAGACCTGTCCATGAAAAAGTAGGCGCGATAATGGTAGAAGAAGTCGATGATGCTGGCTGATGAGGAATTATAACATCAGCAGCTAGTGCTGTAGACGCTGAAATTAAAGAAAAAATAGACGCTGTTATTAAACGTTTTGTATTCATAAAATCTCTCCAAATATCCAAAATGAAATATATATAGAGCATCTTTTTTGAAAGATCTGTAGCAAAAATGACACACTCACAAAAAAATAAAGAATTTTTGAAAATAAGGCTTCTTAAACTTTTAATTTTGCATTCAATGAGCATTTGTAAACTAAATCACACTAAAATTATGTGTATTAAAGTTGGATTCATTTTCATTAAAGTTTCGCATAACTGTTAATGATAATATTCTTTATAAATTTCTTTTTATCAAAATCTAAATAACAGTATTCTGCATACAATAAACTATTATCTGTTATTGCAAAATCAATGCCAGCGCAAACAGTGAAATCAAATATTGCCTTTTTTAAAACCAAGCGCCATCAAAGTCTCATCTATTTACCAGCATGATCTACTTTTAGTACTTTAGCAATAGTATTTTGTATCTAAAATTCAGAAAAACAAAGGACTTATTCAAACACTCGCAAAAAAAACTTTTAGATTCTTTGCATAAACATCTTCATCCTGCTACATCACATTGATTTATAAGGATAACTTATTGTTTTCATATTGAATGAAAAAACTAATACTGTAGGATTCTCTCATTTTAAATCTGTTTATCTTGAATCAATCAAAACCGCTTGCTTGCACATCACAAGCGGGGCTGGCGTATGGGTAAAAACTATAGAAGAAAGGACTAAAAATGGCTCTTATGAACCGTCTTAATGCAAGGACTGTCGCAACACCCACGAGCTGGTAAATATAATGATGGTGCCGGCTTGTTACTTCATAAGTGTAAAGATGGAGGTGCTCAATGGATTTACCGTTTTACCATTCATGGTCGGCGCCGTGAAATGGGCTTGGGAGCGTTGCAAGATGTTTTTTTAAAACAAGCTCGTGAATTGGCAACTGGGTGGCGTTCTGTTCTTCGTGAAGGTCGTGATCCTATTAAAGAACGTGAAAAACAAAAGCGTGAGGCAATAAGTAATCTCCATTATTTAAAAGATATCGCGTTGGATGCTTTTGAAAGTCGTAAAGCTAAATTAAAAAATGATGGTAAAGATGGGGATTGGTTTTTACCATTACGCCTTCATATTCTCCCTAAACTAGGCTGTCTTCCCGTTTCTGAGATTACTCAAACAGAGATACGCAATACACTTGCCCCTATTTGGCATTCAAAAGCTGGAACTGCTTATAGAGCTCTTATTCGTCTCAATCTTTGTCTCAAACATGCGGCTGCATTAGGATTGAATGTTGATTTACAAGCAACAGAAAAAGCACGCGCGCTCTTAGGTAAACAACGTCATAAAACGCAAAATTTACCAGCCATGGATTGAAAAGATGTGCCGGCTTTTTATAAAACACTCTGTGAAGCATCAACCATAACACAACTGGCTTTGCGTTTGCTTATTCTTACAGGCGTTCGTACCAATCCTTTACGTCATATTCATAAAGATCAAGTTGAGGAGAATATATGGACCATTCCTGCTGAGAATATGAAAGGAAGGCGTGATGCTACAACAGAATTTCGCGTGCCTCTATCAACAGAAGCATTAGAAATTCTAAAACAAGCGCGCTTGCTCTCTCGTAATGATTTCTTTTTTTCTGCTAGAGTTCGTGGTCCCCTCGCTGAGAAATGTATGGCTACGTATATGAGAAAAAATAAAATTGAAGCCTGCCCCCATGGTTTTCGCTCTAGTTTACGCAATTGGCTCGCTGAAACAACCGATGCTCCCTATGAAGTCGCTGAAACTATTCTAAATCATACAGTAGGAGGACAAGTAGAGCGTGCCTATCGTCGTACTGACTATCTAGAACAGCGCCGTGTCTATATGGATAAATGGGCGGCTTATGTCACCGGTCAATCTTAAGATATGGGGTGCATAACCCCATTATCTGTGGATAACTTTAGCTCTCTTTTCTCTCATTCTTTCTCAATAAGAGTCATAATTTATCACATCAGAAAAAATATGATAAAATATTGTTTTCTATAAATAAAATACCTTCAAAAATGAACAAAAATATGGTTAATAAATGCTTATGATTTGTTACCATTTTTTTATAGTGAAAGGAAATTATTATGACAGAAAATGATATTCTTTTAACAGACCGTGAAAGTGCAAAATTGCTTCATATGAGTGTTTCAACATTCCGCCGTCATGTAACCAATGGCTCTCTCCCAAAACCTTTAAAATTTGGTTTTTTATCGCGTTGGTTGCAATCAGATCTTATCAATGTCATCGAGCAAGCAAAGCAGCAACGTTATAACGACGCGGCATAAAAAAAACCTTGTCACGTAAGGACGGACAAGGCTTTCTCAAGCTCATCAACCTAGAGCTTTATTTGGTGTAAATTCAAGGCTTTCTCTGCTGAAGCAAGACCTAAGGTTTGCATTCAAGTTGTTCTGAATGCTTTTTACAATAAGGGCTATTTAAGCGCTTCTTGACACTTCGCTGTGGTATGACAGTGCCTGGACGACAAATGGGAAGGTTTTCGTCTCTAAAAGTATAACACCATCCTCCCTCATGTTCATTTTCATAATGGAAACCTGATTGAACCATACACGCATGAATTGTTGCCCATGCATTGTTACTTAGCTTTCTGCTTTCTGGATCGGTATAATAAGGTGTTGGCATTCCACATTCTAACAAGGCTTTTCCTACCTCTGTAAAATCTGCTCCTGGTTTCTTCCACGCTGTCACCTCTCCTAGAGGAGGTTTGTTAAATTGACATCCGGCTATACTGAACAAAGTTACAGCGCTTAATAATTTTAGAGTTTGTTTCATTTGTTCCTCCTTAAAAGGACTTGTACTCGATTGGATGAGCCGTAAATATACCGACATGCTTGGCCCGCATCTCCAAGACAGGTATGGGAACTTATGGGATTTGTAGCCACTCTCAATCATTCTTTCCAAACGTTACTACCAGCAGGTATTGTCTCGTAGGTATACACCAATAATTCTGCTTACAAAGTCATATCTATTCCCATCAAAGCCAATAGTAGTTTGTTTGCCATCACTCACATAACCTAACAGACCAGATGCAACTAAAACATTAAAGGCTGGTCTATAGAAATTGATATTCGTGTTGTCGGCTATCCCGTGCATACCTTCTTGTTTGAAAGAATTCAGCATATTAAAGTCTGTCAAACTGCCACAACTATGGGCATCAATATGCAATCCTGTATTGCCATAAAGATACATTGTATCCTGAAATTTCTTGGTTGAATTGGTCAATCAAAAAAAGTTTACTTTCCAGAAGCTTCTGAAAAATCGCTATCCCTATTTCCACTTCCCAGTCTTTAGCTTGTGGGAAGTATGTAAAATAAAGGGGACCATGATCATTGTCAGCAAATTGGACAGCATAACACGCAGCATCATCGGATGTGTTAAAAATGCCATTTTAGAACATACGCCTGTTGCCATCAGAACCAACTTGTAAATGCTTGCTGCTCATCTTCAGCTTTTAAAAAGTGATACAGAGTAATATATTCTCCATCACTGTCTTTATATAGGTTCTCCATTTTCATCAGTTAAATAGAGGACATTGCCATTTTCATCATGCTCAACCTCACCTACTGGATGCTCTTTGACATTTGTCATTTCGCGCACTTTGTCCCAGTATCCAAGACCTTCATCCGATAAATCATTGATCATGTCTAAGCGATTATGAACGATGCCCTCAAGCAATATGGCATCTATCGGTGCGACAGCCCTGGTGGACTGCTGCGGTGTTGTGGTTGAGAGAGAGAGCCAATGATTTGTCCAGCATCTTGCCCCATCGCCCTCTGTCCAGTTGTATCAGTGAGGATGATGGTGCACCGCCGATAGAGGATTTGTATATCCTTCCGCTCCATTATGGGCTTTGCCGTGACTTAAAGCATTTTTGGCAATGTTTTTTATCGTGTCATTCCCAGAAATGCTAAACCCTTGGCTGCTAGCTTGAGCATGCGCACTGTTGCTGATATCACTGGTACTAATGCTTCCTGTGGTCAGGCTGTTTTTATCTGCCGGCGCGGTGCTGGCAATGATGCCTCCGGTCAGCGTTGTTTTATCTTTAACGTTGATCTTAAAGCCGCCATCACCCGCTTTGATGCCTGATTGTTCCACAACACTATGATAATCACTAGAGGATTTATCCTTTTGGAAAGAGGCGCTCATAGAGCCCCCACCCATTTACTAAGGAAATTAAATGTGTGTAACATCAAAAATATCATCATACAGCCTGCTAAAGATGAGAGCTTTATTTTTTTACCATTGGCTATGAAAGAAAATCCTCTGAGGACTATCTCAATCAACTGATCAAAAATAATATTAAACTTTTGTGTGATGTTCGTAAAAATTCAATAAGTAGAAACCTCGGATTTTCGAAAAGACAATTAGAGAAAGCTGTAAGCAACATTGATATTGAATATATGCATATGCCTGAACTTGGAATTGCTTCTGAAAAACGAAGAAATTTGAAAACACAAAAAGATTATGACCGCCTTTTTGAAGATTATCAAAATACAACTCTCAAGAATAATTCTTGTGCAATAAACAAATTATATCAAATTTTTTTAAAAAAGCGCGTTGCAATCACCTGTTTTGAAGCCAATGTATACATGTGTCATAGAGGACAACTCGCATTAGCTCTCACTCAATTGTCTGATTGGAAATATGAAATTAAGCACATTTTAAAAAATAAACTTACAAACTTTTTACATATGGGGGGCATTTACAACCTCTAGCCCTCTCCCCATTCCTAACAACTTTTAAATAATGCATGATTCACGCTACGGGTGGATTGTACGCAAATCAAGGAAATAAACCATGGAAAATAAATATAAACTGACTGATGAAATAACTGAGGTTGATGGAAAAACTCTTCACCGAATTCGTGCTTTAAGGGATTTTGATGCTGTTAAAGCAGGTGATCTTGGCGGGCTTTATACAAAAAAAAGACAACCTAAGTCATGATGGTAATTGCTGGGTAGGTGATGATGCAAAAGTCTATGGTTATGCCAAGGTTTTTGGTGATGCTTATATTGATAACATTTCTGATATTTATGAAAACGCATGTGTTTTTGCCAATGCACAAGTTTCCGGTGCTACATTTATTAGTGGAAAAGCTAAAATTTATAGAAATGCTAAAATTTATGACAGTCCTTTGATTTCCATCAGAGCAAATATACACTGGCTATTAAATAAGTGCAAAATGGCATCTCCAAGAAAATAACCAGACTTACAAAAGGCTCTTTCAATTGGTTATTGCATCAGTATTTACAAAGCATGCAATGGCATAATCAATCAGAATCTACTCAAAAAGTTAAATATCGAATTCTGAATAATGTTTCTAAACATATTGCTGATCGTGCATATAAAAGTATAGAAAGACACCATATCCTTGACGCCGTAGACAGAAGGCGACATACTCTCGCAGCAGCAAAACATTTTTTGACCTCTTTAAACGGTCTCTTTAATTAGGCGGTTGATAATGCCCTTTTAAATAAAAATCCTGCCTTTAATATAAAAGCACCAAAATCTCTTAACAACGAGGAATTACTGCCTTGGCTAGAATAGGACATAGACAAATATTATCACCGTTGGTCACATGGTACACATGAACGCATCTGGATTAACCTTCTTCTTTATACGGGCTTGTTTTACCAGAACTAGAGGCAACCCTTAAAATTGGTCCCATAGGTGATGAAACATTCATTTGTGGTAAAGATGGAAATAAGCTTATCAAAGAAAGTTTTGGCAACCTCTTTCGTGAAGCATGTAATGCGGCGGGTATTAAAAAATCAGCGCACGGATTGCAAAAATTAGCAGCAAAACATACTGCCAATGCTGGTGCTACGGTTTCACAAATGAAAGCGCTTTTTGGTTGAACCGAAGATAAAATGGCATCCCTTGATATAAAGAGTGCAGACCGTAAAAACTTTCCCTTGAAGCAATCAAAAAGCTCCAAAAAAGTTAGCCTCACAAAGCACCGCTTAACAAACTAAATTGCTATCAAAATTATTAACGAAATCAAAGCGGCGTTTGAGATGTATCAGAAACCAGAGGAGAAATAGGTGGTTGTGCCTGTTGCATTGTTTGCCATAAATTATAGTTTGTTTGCATATCCAACCAAAATTTTGCTTTACTAAAACCAGCTAATTCTAATTTAACAGCAAGCTCGGTACTTATAGAAGCATGTCCGTTAATCACTCTTGATAAAGAAGCTCTTGTCATATGGACATGATCAGCTAATTTTTGTATTGTTATCCCCATTTCTTCTAAGAAAGCTACTTTCAGAACTTTACCCGGATGTGCGGGGTTGTGCATCATTTTTTTTCATTCCTTTCTTCAATGGTAATCTTGATAATCAACAAGCTCCACATCTGTTCCTATAAAGCGAAAAGTAGCACGCCAATTTCCATTCACCCATATAGAACAGTACTCTATAAGTTCACCTTTAAGATGGTGCATTTTAAAGGCAGGCTCTCTCAATATTTCAAGCGTAGTAGCACTTGTTAAAACCGTTAAGATAACGCGAATTTTTTTACATGATCTGGTCAAATAGCTTTTGTGGAACCTGTTGTACAAAATAATTTTAAGCCCTTATGTTTAAAACTCACAATTGCCATTACCACCCCTTGTCGTATATCATCGCTATACGGTTAATAACAAATAAGAGTTAAGCCCATGTTAGAAATATCTGATTCTATATCTGGAAAAAATAGATAGGAATAAGTGATAAAAAAGCTTCAAAAAGGTTAGGGATAGACACTCAAAAAACATAATAGAATCAATGATTATAAAACCCCTTACTCTTGTAATAAGTAACTGATTTTAATTACCTTTTTTACACTCTTTTAGTGGTGCAAAACTATAACGATGTAACCCTATAACTGGTCCATATTTATCAAGAGCTGTACGATGCGCTAGCGTTGCATAACCTACATGCTTCTCTAAACCATACCCTTTATAAACTTGTCCTGCACATTCCATCATCCGATCACGCGTTACTTTCGCAATAATAGATGCGGCTGCAATTGAAACTGAACGCTGATCGCCCTTAATCAACGCCATTGCAGAACAGGACAACTCAGAAGGAATATCACGCCCATCAACAAGGACATAGTGGGCTGGAATGGCTAATCCTATAATACAGCGACGCATTGCTTCTAAAGTTGCTTTTCTAATATTAGATTGATCAATTGTACGAGCACAAAGACTGGCGACTGAAACCGCTAATGCACTTTGCAAAATTTCATGATAAAGTCTATTTCGTTGGAAAAAAGAAAGTTTTTTTGAATCATTTAACCCATTAGGAATACGATCTCTATCCAAGATAACGGCTGCTGTTACCACAGGTCCCGCGAGAGGCCCCCGTCCTACTTCATCAACACCTGCTATATGAAAAAAACCCTGTTTTTGCAAATCCAATTCGCACGAAAAATTTGGTTGAAGCGGCAAATTAAACATCTTTGATAAATCACACATACAACAAACATACATCTATTTCTGTAGCCTGATCATTTTTTGCAAGCATTACAGTTTTAAATGGCTCTTCAAATATTCTGCGAACTCTTACACAAAAGATAAAAAGCACATTTCTTTGGTTCCCCTCTTTCATTATGTATAATAAAATCATGATGAAATAAAAGCTTTTATATTTATTTATCAAATATTTCCTAAAGTCATGATAGGTTTTACAAACCAATTTGGGTGCATTGATTTGATAAAAAGAGCTGCTTGTTGCGCCGTTTGTTTATTTTTAAAAATGCCAAAGCAAGTTGCTCCCGTTCCAGACATACGGGAAAAAAGAGCTCCACATTCATCTAATATAGATAACACTTCAGCTAACTGAGGTGCTATTTTTAATGCAGGAGAAAAAAGATCATTACGCGTTTCTTGTAAAGCTTTAACCAATGAATCAACACTTTTTAAAGCGTCTGTATTAATTTTTAAAGAAGGATTATGACGCTTCTCTAACGCTTTAAAAACAGTTGGTGTTGAAATCTCTTGTCCATGATTAACCAATACTATTGCAAGAGAACAGGCTCCTTTTATTTGTATCATCTCTTGACCAATTCCTTTGACCAAAAGCGGCTGCTGATATTCTAATGCACAAAGGCACATGGGAACATCAGCACCAAGAACTAAGCTCTTTTTTGCTAATTCTTCGTAAGGGCAATCAAGATTCCACTGTTGACGCAACATGCTGATAACCCCAGCTGCATCACCTGAGCCGCCACCAATGCCTGAAGCAACAGGTAATGTTTTTACAAGCCGAAAAAAAGCAGGTTGAGCACATTCCGGAAAAGTCTTATGCATAAAGTCCCGTGCGCGAATAACCAAATTGTCTAAATGAGAAACAAGTCCTTTTGCAAACGGCCCCGTCAAAACAAACTGATTATTTTCACAAGGTGCATAGTGTAGACAATCACCGCTAAGACTAAAATAAACCAAACTTTCTATTAAATGATACCCATCAGCACGTTGCCCCACAACATGTAGAGCTAAATTCAATTTAATAGGTGTAAATAAATAGGAATGTCTTTGGAACGAAGCTTGTACATTTGGCATCATATGACGTAATATTAACCTGTATAGGGTTCTTTTACAAATTCCCCCCTTTTATCCACACTTTTAGCACTAGCACTATAAACAGCTTGGAATATTCTTAATCGTTTTCTAAAAAACAATAAATATAAAGAGTTCTCATACAAAACAAACGACATGTTCTCATTCGTATCATTTCAAGCCTTTTTTCTTCTAGCATCTGTTTTTAGATAAAAATCTCTCTGGCTTGAATGATCCTTTCCATCACAAACCATAACGCTGCCAAAGTGCTCGCTCTTCTGCTGCCATCAATGCACTATCAATGACTGTATAAACCGTATGTGCCGTCACTCCTGAAGGCGTTTTAGGTCCTAAAAAACTTTTTGGAGGCGTAATAAGTCGAAGTTTTGCATCATTACCAAAGCGCTCTTTAATAACAGAACGTACATCATTCAATCCATCAACAAGACCAAGCTCAACGCTTTGTTTTCCACTCCAAAACATTCCTGTAAAGAGATTCGAATCATCTGATAATTTTTCAGCACGCCGTTCTTTAACCAAATCGATAAAAGTTTGATGCACTTCAAGTTGGAGAGATTTCAAATGCTCAATATCCGCCTTTTTTTCTGGCTGAAATGGATCTAATGTAACTTTGTTCTTTCCTGCTGTGTAGACACGCCGTTCGATACCAATTTTTTTCAAAAGTTCCGGAAAACCAAAGGAAGCTGAAACCACTCCAATGGAACCAACAATTGAAGAAGGATCTGCAAAAATTTCATCCCCCGCACAAGCAATCATATAACCACCGGATGCTGCAATATCTTCAATAAACACAAGAACCTTTTTATTTTTTTCTTCTGCCAAATCACGAATACGCTTGAAGATAAAACGCGACTGTACAGGTGAACCACCAGGAGAATTAATAATAAGTGCAACAGCCGGTGACTTTTTGTGTCCGAAAGCCTTCTCTAAAAGATTTGCACACCTACTGAGGGAAAGAGTACGAGATATAGACGCTGATGAATCCATAATTGCTCCTTGAAGGCGCACCACAGGAATTTCAAGTTTATCGGAAGAAAAACGGCGTGGAATAAAACTTTTAATAAAATCCATCAAAACAAAATCTCCTTATAAATTAAGAACAATTAAATAGGAAAGGACAACAAAAAGGAAGAACGCGATAATATCCAAAAGCGCCAATCAATCCCCACATTACAAGCAGAAATATAACTTCACCCAAAGTCAAACCTCCCTAATAACAAAGTTTGGACTCTAAATAATAAACTAAAAAACACAAGATACTATTAGAAAAGTTCCCACAAGCTTATATATCCATTATTAATTGCATCAACCCGTGGTGAAAAAGTATGGTCATTACCTTCATGTATAACCAATGCCGGCAAAACAGATAAAGCTGCTCTGCTTCCTCGTTTTGCGTAAAATAAAAGACGAATTGCTGCTGTTTTCGCACGTGCATGCACAGGAATTATACAAATACCACCAAAACGCCCTTCTAAAGCACGCAAGATATCTGTCAGCGATTGTGGACGCGCAATGAGCCCTAAGTATCCACCTGGCTTAACAATGGCTGCTGCACTCCGCAACCAGTTATCAAACATCGCTTCAGACATAACATGTGCTTCAGATTTTTGTTTATCAGGTGTCTTACGATCGGTGGGATTATTAAAAGGTGGATTCATAATCGCAAAATCAAAGCTATTATCTATCAAACCTGCTCTTATACGGGCATTCCCTTTGAAGGTAACATCTGCTTCTAGCAAACAAATTCGGCTAGCAAATTGTTTATTTTGTTTTAGCATAAGCGTTTTTTGAGCGTAAGATACCATAAAAGCTGAACGTTCAACTAAGGTAACATGAACTTTCAGACAACGCGAAGCAACAGCCAACCCTGCAGCTCCAGCACCTGCCCCTAAATCAACAACCTTGCCCTTTAAATCACTTGGAACCAAACTAGCTAATAACATCGCATCCATTCCAGAACGATGACCATATTTATGGGGTTGAACCAAATAAAATTTTCCGCGGTGAAAACTGTCAATTGTTTCACCAATTTGATTCGCTGCTTTATTCATTTAAAAGCCTAATGTTCATCTTTATAAACTGCATTTTTGCCATTCAGCTGCTATTTTAAATTTTTTATTATTTCATAACAATAAGATTACACTCGCTAAAGAACATTTCTTGCCAATAACATTCCAAGCTAACACTTTTAAACGACATCAAAAGCTTGAGTAAAAACCAAACCCCCTTTATGCTAATGAATAAAGTAATTTTTATATATGTCCATTGCAATACTCTAGGAGTAAACACATTGAGTGCAGCTATCAAACTAAAACAAATAAGAAATAATCAAATTTCTCTTCAATCTCTTGTCAATCTTACTCAAAAAGATATGGATTGCGTAAATCAATTTATTCTCTCTATGGCAAAATCAGAGGTTGAGATGATCCCTGAAATTTCTAACCATCTTATTTCATCAGGTGGAAAGCGATTACGCCCAATGATTACGCTCGCTTCTGCTCATATGTTCGGTTATCAAAGTGACGGGCATATAAAACTCGCAACAGCTGTTGAATTTATGCATACAGCAACATTACTACACGATGATGTGATTGACGAAAGTAATTTACGACGTGGAAAATCTACAGCACGGATGATTTGGGGGAATCAAGCAAGTGTACTTGTTGGTGATTTCCTATTGGGCCAGGCCTTTAAAATGATGGTCGATGTCGGTTCCATAGAAGCGCTCTCTGTCCTAGCCAACGCTGCTGCAATTATTGCTGAAGGAGAAGTTATGCAACTTTCTGCCGCAAAAAATATAAAAACCAGCCCTTCAGAATATCTCAAAATCATCAATGCAAAAACAGCAGCACTTTTTTCAGCAGCCGCTGAAGTAGGACCCATTATTGCTGGCTATGGAAATAACGAGCGTTCTTCATTACGTGAATATGGAACATCCTTAGGTTTAGCTTTCCAATTAATTGATGATGCACTTGACTATAGCGGTAGTGCTCAAAACTTAGGAAAAAATATAGGGGATGATTTTAGAGAAGGAAAAATCACAATGCCTGTTATTCTCGCATATGAGCGTGGGAATATGGCAGAAAAAGATTTCTGGAAAAAAGCGCTTGAAGATGGCAATAATAATGATGAATCCTTTGCACACGCGCAACACTTAATGGAAAAGTATGATAGTATCATAGATACAATAGAACAAGCACGCATCTATGGAAAATATGCAATTGATGCTCTTGTTCCCATGAATGAAAATCTTGCTTACAATGCTCTCGTTGAGACTGTTGAATTTTGTATTTCACGCGTAAACTGAATTCTTTGCAAGAATCGCAGTATTTCTCAACAAAGTAATGAGATATGATTTATAAACAACACCATCAATTGATTATCTTGAAAAGGATTAGCTCCATGTGCTCTGCAACGGTATCTCGACTTTTTGCCCTTTTTATCGTGGGTATCATGCTGATGCCATCCCCCACCTACAGTAAAATAAGTGCAGCAACTCATACAAGCTCATTTACAGGTGCTTATTTAGCTGGAAGGGTTGCAAATCATGAAAATAAAACAGAACTTGCTATCAATTATTTTAAACAAGCACTGGTTTATCAACCTGATAACATTGAAACACAAAAAGAGCTCCTTGAAGCTATGCTCTCGGTCGGAAACTTTAAAGAAGCTGTCCAACAAGCCCAAAAACTCAAAGAGAACGATGTTATAACTCCCTTTGTTTCCTTAACTTTGTCAGTAGAAAGTCTCATCAAAAAAGACTATAAGAATGCCAAGACTCTTCTCCAATTAAAAGAACTTCCTACGTCCAATAATCCAATACCTGAACTCATCGGCGCTTGGATTACATTTGGATCTGGACAAAAATCTCAAGCAATCGCTGATCTTAAGAAACTCAAAGGTCCTGTCTGGTATGACCTTTTTATATCTTATCATCTAGCACTTATGAGCGACCTTGCAGAACGGCCAAAGGATGCAAAAAAATATTTCATTAAAGCACTGAGTAACAAACAGGGAACTCTTATCGCTCCTAATACTTATGAGCGTATTATCATAGCCTATGCCTCATTCCAATTGCGCCATAGTATGCGCAACCAAGCTCTTCAAACAATCCAGCATGGCGAACAAATGTTGTCAGGTCGCGAAGTCCTTAAAAACTTTCGAGAAAAAATTGAAAAAAATGCTTTCTTAGAGAGAGTTATTAAAACACCTCAACAAGGAGCAGCCGAGGTATTATATAATTTTGGAACAGCCCTCAACTACAAAAACTCAGGGCGAATTGCACGTATTTTTAAGCAATTATCTTTCGCATTATACCCTCAAAATGACGCAACACTGTTTCAGCTCGCACACATTTCTGCTAAATTGAACGATCCACATCAAGCAATTAAACTTTATCGCGCTTTATCCCCTAAATCTCCTTATTATAAAGATGGACAACTTCATCTTGCATTCCTTCTTGCCAATAACAACAATTACAAAGAAGCAATAAAATTACTCACATTGTTAAATAAAAAATTTCCCAATGATCGTAATATTTTGATAACGCTCGTTGCTTTTTATATGCAGGACAATAAATTTCTTGAGGCCATTAAAACTCTAGACTACGCTATTACAAAGATAAAAAACTTTCAGCAGGACGATTGGAAACTCTTTTATCAACGTGGTATTGCTTTTGAACGTTTAAAGCAATGGCCAAAAGCAGAAATTGACTTGCGAAAATCACTTGAATTTTTCCCAAACCAACCGCAAGTTCTTAATTATTTAGCCTATTCCCTTGTGGAACGTGGTGAGAAGCTTGAAGAATCGCTCCGTATGCTGCAAAAAGCTTCTGCTTTGCAAGCTCACAACAGTCATATTCTCGATTCTTTAGGATGGGCTTATTATAAACTAAAAGAATATAATAAAGCAGTGCAAATATTAGAAAATGCTGTCAGATTACAACCTGAGGACCCAACACTGAATGATCATTTAGGGGATGCCTATTGGAAAGTTGGACGTAAACGTGAAGCAATCTTTCAATGGAACCACGCAATTGACGGAAAACCAGAAAATTCTGAACAAATTCAAGAAAAGTTGAAATTTGGTTTGCAATAAATGATGCTTAACCATAAACCACATGAAATAATAAATAGAGAAACTAAAATTACTTTGGTTTTTTGTTTAGTCCAATATAAAGAGTATAAAGCGTGAAACTGCCTGAACATCTTAACCCCAAACGTTCTTTTCAGGGACTAATCTTAACTTTGCAAAATTATTGGGCACACTATGGATGTGCAATTTTGCAACCTTACGATATGGAAGTCGGAGCTGGGACTTTTCATCCAGCAACAACATTACGCTCTCTAGGTCCACGCCCTTGGAAAGTTGCTTATGTCCAACCCTCTCGACGTCCAACAGATGGCCGATATGGTAAGAATCCAAATCGTTTACAACACTATTATCAATTCCAAGTGCTTCTCAAACCCTCTCCGCTCAATCTACAAGAACTTTATATAAAGTCGCTACAAGCTATCGGGCTTGATACAAAACTGCATGATATTCGCTTTGTTGAAGATGATTGGGAAAGTCCCACTCTTGGTGCTTGGGGGCTCGGATGGGAATGCTGGTGCGATGGAATGGAAGTCTCTCAGTTTACTTATTTTCAACAAGTGTGCGGCATTGAATGCGCTCCAGTTTCAGGGGAACTCACATACGGTCTTGAGCGTCTAGCGATGTATATCCAAGGGGTTGATAACGTCTATGACCTTAACTTTAATGGTTTGGAGGGAGACAACAAAATAAGTTATAGAGATATTTTTTTACAGGCAGAACAGGAATACTCATATTATAATTTTGAATTTGCTGATACAAAACTGCTCCATCAGCACTTTATCGATGCAGAACGCGAATGCAGCGCACTTCTTGATGCTGGAAAACCAAATAAAGAAAATGTATTCCATCGCTGTGTTTTTCCTGCCTATGATCAATGTATTAAAGCGAGCCATATCTTTAACCTTTTGCAAGCACGTGGCGTTATTTCTGTAACCGAACGACAAAATTACATTCTTCGCGTTCGTAATCTCGCGCGCCGTTGTGGGGAAGCCTTCTTACTCACAGAAGCTGGACAAATATACACTGGAGAAGCCTAATGTCTGATCTTCTTCTTGAACTTTTCAGTGAAGAAATCCCCGCACGTATGCAACGAAAAGCTGCTGCTGATCTTAAAAAATCTGTTACAGATCAACTTGTGAATGCTGGATTGATCTATGAAGCTGCTCGTGAATATTGGACACCTCGTCGGCTAACATTGGACATACGCGGACTTTCCACACGCTCAAAAGATATCCATGAAGAACGCAAAGGTCCCAGTATAAAATCACCACAGCATGTAATTGATGGTTTTCTACGTGCAACAGGATTAAACGATATTTCTGAAGCGCATATTGGACATGATGATAAAAAAGGTCATTTTTATATTGCTAAAATTGTTAAAAAAGGTCGAGCAGCAGAAGAAATTATTGCCGATATTTTACCGGATATTATCCGCAACTTTCCGTGGCCGAAATCTATGCGTTGGGGAAAAGATTCAGCACAAAGTGGTACTTTGAAGTGGATTCGACCTTTACAAAACATTCTTTGTATTTTCGGACCAGAAATTGGTGAAACACATGTTATTCCATTTACAATTGGTTCTCTTAAAAGCAATAATTTAACTTATGGTCATCGTTTCTTAAGTGATGGAAAGCCATTTCAAGTGCGCCGCTTTGATGATTATGTTACTCAACTTGAAACTCATAAAGTCATTCTGGATGCCGAGAGACGAAAGAATATTATTTTAGCTGATGCCCAAAATCTCTGCTTTGCAAACGGTTTAGAACTGGTTCAAGATAATCCTCTCCTAGAAGAAGTTGCTGCTCTTGTTGAATGGCCTGTTATCCTGATGGGTGATTTTGAAAAATCATTCCTTGATATTCCTCCAGAAATTATTCGCTTGACCATTCGAGCCAATCAAAAATGTTTTGTCACCCGTAAACAAGGAGAAAACGTAAAACTTTCTCATCATTTTATTCTCGTTTCTAATATTCTTGCAAATGATGAAGGCAAAGAAATTTCGAAAGGAAATAGTAAGGTTGTCCGTGCCCGTCTTTCCGATGCACTTCATTTTTGGCAAACTGATCAGCGTGATTTGCCTGATCTTCAACAATTGGAATCTTCTATAAAAAAATTTGAACTTGATATAAAAAAACCTCTCGATCAAAGAATGGCGCGACTTGATCATTTGAATGTAACTTTTCATGCTAAATTGGGTACGCAAGGTGCAAGGGTAGAACGCATTGCTACACTCGCACAAGAAATTGCCCCTTTGATACAAACAGATCCTCTTTTAGCAAAACGTGCAGCCATCCTTGCAAAAGCTGATTTGCAAACAGAAATTGTCGGAGAATTTCCTGAACTACAAGGTGTTATGGGGAAAAAATACGCCCTTCTTCAAGGGGAAAATCCTCGCGTAGCTGTAGCAATCGAAGACCATTATAAACCTCAAGGTCCAACAGATCGTCTTCCACAAGAACCACTTGCTATAACCGTTATGCTCGCCGACAAAATTGACATGCTCGTTGGCTTTTGGCTCATTAATGAAAAACCAACCGGCTCAAAAGATCCCTATGCGTTAAGACGAGCAGCATTGGGAATTATTAGGCTTGTACTTTCGCGAGATTGGAAAATCAATCTTATGCCACTGTTTCAGTTAGCAACGAATCTTTTCTTACAACAAAAAAACAAACATGAAATCTCTCAAAGAGAAAATTCACAATTGCAGAATCTGCTTCCAGAAAAAACAGAATATATTTTATCAGATCTGTTATTCTTTTTTCATGACCGTTTGAAAATCTATCTAAAAGAGGAAGGCGCTCGTTACGATGCCCTTGAAGCCGTTTTAAATAAAGATTCTGATGATTTTTTATTGGTTGCACGTCGTGTCGAATCGCTTATCGCTTTTATCAATACCCATGATGGAATGAACTTTGTAGCCTCTGTAAAACGTACTGCCAATATTCTTGAAAATGAATTTCAAAAAAGCACAACAATAGCGAATGAAATTAATCCTGAGCTCTTTATCGAGAAAGAAGAAAAGCAGCTCTATCATGCAATCTGTGAAGTAGAAAGAAAGGTTCTTGCTCCCATCAATGCAACAAATTTATCATTTGCACTCAGTGTGCTAGCGCCACTTGGAAAATTGATTGATATATTTTTTGAAAAAGTATTGGTGAATGATAAAAAACCTGATGTTCGTGCTAACCGTCTTGCTCTTCTCAAACGCACTCACATTGTTACACAATCAGTTGCAGACTTCTCAAAACTTGTCATTTAAAATCAAAGAGCCTATTAACTGGTAAAAACAATAAAGATAAATTTTTCTTTTTTATGACTTTTATTAATTAATACTGAGAAAATTATGCAACCAAAGAGAGTGTTCTTTATCTCTCAAATATCATTAATTAAGATATGTTTTCATTTTGATAAACGATTCTTTCTCAAGAGACTCTTTAATAAGTTCATCTGCCTTGTTAGAATCTATTTCCCTTGCAATAAGGGTACGTGCTGTAGAAATTGCCAAATCAATAGCCGATGAAGAAACCATGCGTATTGCATCCGCTTCTGCTTGAGCGATTTTTTGTTCTGCCAATTTATTACGGTTTTTTACATATTCTTCTGCTTTTGCACGGGCCTCAGCAATAATAGATTCAACTTCATGCTTTGCTGCTGCAACAATTTCTTGCGCATCTTTTTCTGCTTCTGCATGTTTGCGTTGATATTCAGCTAATATTTCCTGTGCCTCTTCACGAAGACGCAGAGCCTCATCCAGTTCATCTTTGATACGCTTCGCACGCGCATCAAGATGGTGTATAACCCTTTGTGGAATTTGGAAATAGACTAAAAGAGCCAAAAAAAGAACTAACCCAACAAATGCCCAAAAAGTATCAGTCATCTTTGTCTTCCTCAATAATCCGCAGTTTTAACAACTGAACGAACAGCCTCTTTGCTAATATCAACGTCAATCAATTTTTTCACAATTTCAAGAGCTACTTCTTCAGCGATAGAACCAACATTTTGCATCGCTTTATCCCGAATTTTTGCTATCTGTTTTTCAGCATCTGCGAGTTTTTTCTCTAAACTCTCTTCAATTTCTTTCCGTTCAAGCTCTGCCTTTTCTTTTAATTCTTCACTAGCTACCTGCGCTATAGCCTGCGCATTCAAACGCGCTTCTGCTAATTTCCGCTCATAAGTTTCAACGACAATGTCTGCTTCCTGCTTCATGCGCATTGCCTGATCTAAATCAGATGCGATTCGATCTCGCCGTGTTTCAATAACACCACCAATACGTGGTACAATTACACGAGAGATAAAAAGATAAAAAAGACCGAAAGAAATTGCCAACCAGAAAAAATGCGAACCAAAATGCACAAAATCAAAAGGCGGAAACACACGATTTGCATGCTCTGCCACCTTTTTAATATGTTCTATCGACGTTTCAGTGTTCTGTGCATAAGCGCTTGAAACAAACATCTTCTTTCATCCTTTAAATAGCTTAGTTAAAGCCCTCTATAACCGATGATAACTGACTGACATCTCTCTGGCATCTCTCTGGTTAAGAGCTAAAAGGGTAAATCTTTCCTCATGCAAGAACAGATATACCCTTTTGATGATGATCAAACCCCAAAAAGAAGTAATAAAGCAATGAGCAATGAAAAAATTCCCAAAGCTTCTGTTACAGCAAAACCAAAGACGAGACGTCCAAACTGACTATCTGCTGCTGATGGATTTCGTAATGCACCAGAAAGATAGCTACCAAAAATATTACCAAGTCCTAAAGCTGTTCCAGCCATACCAAAGCAAGCAAGACCAGCGCCAATATATTTTGCTGCAAGCACCATTTCCATGTTATTCTCCTTTAAAGCGAAATTGCATTATTCGACGGAATAACCGCCAGTTTTATTAATGTCCTGGATGAATTGCATCATTAAGATACATACAAGTTAAAACCGTAAAGACGTAAGCCTGAAGGAATGCGACCAAAAACTCAAGTGCAGTAATTGCTACAGTCATAATAAGCGGTAAAACCGAACCACCCACACCTACGAGTCCTACCCCAATCATTGAAACAACAAACCCAGAAAACACTTTAAGCGTAATATGACCAGCAAGCATATTCGCAAAAAGACGAAGAGAAAGACTAATTGGACGGGAGAGAAAAGAAATAACCTCAATCATTGTCACCAGAGGCAAAACCACAACAGGAACTCCACTGGGAACGAACAGTTTCAAAAAACTGACCCCATGCTTATAAAAGCCATAACCAATCACCGTCAAAATCACCACCATTGCTAACGAAAACGTGATCATGATTTGAGATGTAACCGTATAAAAATAAGGAAAGAGACCAATAAAGTTAGCAACTAAAATAAAAGTAAACAGAGAAAAAACTAAAGGGAAAAACTGCATCCCCTGCACACCAGATGATTCCCGCAGAGTCGATGCTACAAATTCATATGCCATTTCCGAAAGAGACTGCATCCGCGTTGGAACCAATCCACGACTCGATGACGAAATGAAGAGAAAAATAGAAGTTACAACAACCGTAAGGACTGTAAACAATGATACATTTGTAAACGATAAATCCATATTTCCTATGGAAATCTTAATCAGCCTTGAAACCTCAAACTGATGAATAGGATCTGGAGCGTGCGTTGTCACTTCAACCTCATTTATCGGACCTCTCATTGGCCCCTTTATCTTGTTTTTGGCGCAATGCGCCTTTTTTTCCTAATTGACTGGAGGAAACATACCCCACAGACCGAAGAATACTCAATACACCAGCAGCAAACCCAAAGAAGAGAAAAAATACTAATCCCCAAGGCCATGAACCTGCTAACTTATCAAACCCCAACCCCAAAACAATACCAACTATAACACTTGCCAGAAACTCACTGGAAAGCTTAATTGCGCCTGCCATCCTTCCTTGTGATTTTTCCCGCTTATTCTTATGCTCCCGCTTCTTTAATGCTTGCTTGCGCACTAAAGCTACGCTTAAATTCCTACTACGACATTCCAAATCCTCTGAATGAAGACACTCTCCTTGCTTTTCCTCTTCAGCCTCCTTACGGCTCATAACGGGTTTCTCGCCCATCGCCATCATTGGCTCCTTAATTAAAAAGCAACGTAAGAATACATTTCATAAAACCGTGTGCATCATATTGTTCCCGAATTTATTCGTCAAGATACTAAAAAAATCTATCACAAGTTATCGTATAAATTTTATTGCAGAAATAACGTATTTTTCAATTTACATGCTTTCTTTAAAAGATATTCTGAGCACCTAAATCGATTTCACGACAGCACCCGTGAATGTATAACAAAAGTTCCCGTGAATAATATAAAACTCATAGAACAACCATTTTTACGCTTAACGAAAGGTGTCAACTGATACCATCTTATTTTCCGGCTCCCAATGTTATATCAATCCTAGTTTTGAAAGAGAACATAGAAAGCTAAAAAACAGTATGAGAGCGTTAGTTTACACCTTTTATTCAAATAAACTTGCACTTTTTATTTTATGAAAATAATAATCAATGGTTTCTATATGATCCTATTCGCAAAGTATTTTACATATGCCATTACAGGCCCCATCACGAAATGAGCTTGAGGGTATTAAGAGAAGTTCCTTTAAATACAAGATATTAATAAATCTAAAATTTCAAATAGATTAAGCCAATAGAACACAATAAAATTTAAATACGATTACCATACCACTTTATACAATTTTAATCCACTTTTATGAACTTCGCTCTTTACAATTGAATATCGGTAGATTTAGCAAGTATTTTTGCTTTTTATTCAGACAAAACTATCGTAAGCAAAAGCGCTTATTCATAATCTTTATTTTTATGAAACGATAATCTAATACTGCTTTTCACACAAGCATCATAATTATATTCCCCTACCCTCATATTGCATCTATTCTTGCACTTAAATAACCCATTAAGAGGATTATGTACTCTTTCTTAAATACTCCCTATCACACTCTTCTCATGACATGCAAATAAATGATCATCAATAAAATTAAAACTTTAGCAAATAAAATTTTAATTTTATGAAAAGAAAGATCATTGAAAAAACTTACTTTTAAGATTCTTAAGTATAGATTTCATTCACTCAAAAAATTAAAGAGTTATCATTTCTTCTTGGAACGTGTCGCAAAAGGATTATCAGAGGCTCGTAATGATATGCGAACGGGTATACCAGACATATCAAATGTTTCACGTAACCCATTGACAAGATAACGCAAATACGACTGTGGCATACTTTTGGGACGCGAGCAAGAAATCATAAATCCAGGAGGACGCGTCTTAACCTGTGTGATGTATTTAACCTTAAGTCGACGTCCAGAAACCGCAGGAGGTGGATGATGTGCCACAACAGTTCCAAGCCATTGGTTCAATTTAGCCGTCGAAATGCGACGATTCCATACACGGTGCATCATCATGACATTTTCCATCAGTTTATCAATCCCTTGACCATATTGTCCTGATAAAGGAACGGCTCTCAAACCACGAACTTGAGGAAGAAATCGAGCACATTTTTCATGCAAATCAATCAATGTAGTCTGACTGTTTTCAATAAGGTCCCACTTATTGAAAGCAATAACTGGAACACGCCCTTCACGAATCACAAGATCAGCAATTTGTAAATCCTGCTTTTCAAAAGGTATCGTTGCATCAAAAACAATGACCACCACTTCTGCAAAACGAATAGCACGCAAAGTATCTGCAACAGATAGTTTTTCTAATTTTTCTTGAATTCTCGATTTTCGACGTAAACCCGCAGTATCAAAAAGTTTAATATGACGACCACGCCATTCCCAATCTACAGAAATAGAATCACGCGTGAGTCCTGCTTCTGGTCCTGTTAACAATCGCTCTTGTTTCAACATACTATTAATAAGAGTGGATTTTCCTGTATTGGGACGCCCCGCAATCGCAATCCTAATGGGCTTACTTTCATCGTAAATAAGCTCCTCTTCTTCCAAATCCTTTACATCATCACCAACAGATGCAGGCTGTATCATCCTATTTTCTTCTTTGTTGTTGCCAAAAGCATGCTCTGACCCAACAGCATCTATAATTGCATCACGCAGATCACTAAGTCCCAAACCATGTTCAGCCGATATTGGGCACGGCTCTCCCAAACCTAATGACCACGCCTCATACTCTCCTCCTGTTGCCGCTCTTGACTCAGACTTATTGGCAACAAGCACAATTGGCTTTCCTGATTTGCGAACCAATGAAGAAAAATTTAAATCACTTGGTGTTATTCCGCTCTTTGCATCAAATACAAATAAAATAAGATCCGCTTCATCAATTGCAACTTTTGTATGAGAACGCATACGCCCCTCGAGTGTATGATCACCTGCTTCTTCCAGCCCAGCCGTATCAATCACATCAAAACGTAGATCTTGAAGTTTTGCCGCATGAATACGCCGATCACGTGTTACACCAGGCTTATCATCAACCAAAGCCAATTTTTGCCCAACCAAACGATTAAATAGTGTCGACTTCCCAACATTGGGACGACCAATGATAGCAATGGTAAGGCTCATCGATTTATTCCTTATTTGCCTTGCCCTCAGCTTGTATAAGCTCAAGCATCATTCGAGCCCGATCTGTTATTTTTGAACCCAAAGCACCTTCTTCAGAATTTTTTTTAAAATAATAAACCGCCTCATCCATTTTATCCGCCTTATAGGCAGCTAAGCCTAAAGCTTCTCTTGCAGACATACGCATAGGATCGGTATCACTTGCCATATCTTTGATGCGCTTTTCAACATCAGCTAATGTCCCTGTATCAACCAGAATATAAGCCGCCCGAATTTTTGCAACTTTCTGCAAAATCTGCGGTGCTTTCTCATCCGCTGCAATAGAATCAAAGATCTCCACTGACTTAATAATATCACCTTTCTCCATGAGTAAAGAAGCCTCACGTAAACGAGCAAGAAAAGGATACCCCCCAAAATGAGAGGTTTTAACAGTTTCTAATTGCTTTATCGCTTTATCGAAATCACGTGTATTCGCAAGATCAAGACTCTTTACAAATGCATCACCAATATAACCAGCTTTCTTTATTTGCGTATGATGATAAACTTGATAAGCAACTATCATGAATATAAAAAGAATAACTGCTCCAATAATTGAAAAACCATACCGTCTCCAAAAAGCAAGCGCCTTTTCCTGACGAAATTCTGCATTCACTTCAGCAATAAAACTATCATACGACATATATCATACCTTGAAAAAAGTTACTTTATCTGTGCTTTTACGCATAAATGGATAAAGATGGTAGTCCTAATTAACTAAAAATCTTTAAATTGCTCGTTTATTTATTTTAAATCAACATGTAGCCAATTCAATCGGATTTTTGCAACAGTCTTAATCGAAAATGATATAAGCACCCTGTTTGTACATATTACAGCTTTTACATATATTGAGTCTTATGAAAAATTCACTGCCTTAATATTTATCATGATTGCCTATCATCTCAAGCAGATTTTCTCCCCATTATATAGAGAGATAATCTTTTAAAGTCTTCAACCGCAATCGTTGGTTGTATTGGATTATAGAATTATAATAGAAAAACCACTTCTTGAAAAAAGGTAAATTTCCATGAAAGTCCCTTAAAACCCAATAAATAAATTTTTATCTGTATCAAAAATACCGAAGCGCCATGATTAAAGTGTGGTATAATTCCAAATCTTCAGTTAAAGCTCTTTATATAAAGTGTATCCCTTCAACTTATCTTCATACGATTAACAACCTTTTGTAATTGATCCTTAAAGTTTCTAAAAATATCCTATTGTAAGGGCCAAACCCACATAAGCATTGGAACAGCAATAATAACGATCAACACCGCCAATGGAGCACCCAAACGTGGATAATCACTAAAACGATATCCTCCTGGCGCCATCACGAGCATATTACTTTGATGTCCAATAGGTGTAAGAAACTCACATCCCGCACCAATTGCAACAGCCATCAAAAAAGCTTCAGGCTTATAATGAAGGGAATGAGCAAAACTTGACGCAATTGGTGCTACCATCATCACTGTTGCTGCATTATTCAAAAATGGCGTAACCAACATAGCTGTCACCAACATAAGCGCTAAAGCACCAGATGGCGGGAAAAATATTGCCAATTGGCTCAGCCATTGACCAATGAGATCCGTACATCCTGTTTTCTCTAACGCTTCACTCACTGGAATAAGAGCCGCTAATAGTACGAGTATTGGACCATCTAATGTCTGATACAGATCACGCGCGGGCAAAACACGAAAGATCACCATTGCTGCAGCAGCAGAAAAGAAAGAAAAAGCAACTGGAACAATATGAAAAGCTGTAAAAATAATTGCTATAAATAAAACAGCTAAAGAGATGAAACCATGTCGTAAATTTCCAAACACAATATTTCGTTTTGCTAGGGGCAAGCATTTCAATTCTCTTAATAAATTGGGAATAATTGCATCCTGTCCTTGCAAAACAATCACATCTCCAAGATGGAAAATAATATCATCAAGTCTTCCCCGCACCCTTTCATGTTGACGACTTAACGCAAGTAAATTTACATTATAGCGATCAAATAGGGAAAACTCTTTCGCACTAATACCAATAAGAGGTGAATTATGGGTAATGACTGCTTCAATAATATCAATGTCACTGTCCTTATCACCTGCAGCAATAGTTCGCCCCTTAGAAAACTCTAAACGAGCAGAGTTCATCACGCTATCTAACCCTGTATGTGACCCTTCCAGCAAAATAATATCATTTTCAGACAAAACAAAATCTGGTAATGGTGAAATAGATACTTTGTTTCTGATAATTTGAATTACCATAACATCACCACTTGATGGCTTAACCAAATCAACAATATTTTTCCCCACAATCGGTGAATTTATTGGAATATGCGCTTCTGCAACATAATTACGGATATCAATGGCATCATCAAATGATACACCTGAACGCACACGCACAGGCAAAAGCCAATAAAAACAGACCAAATATACAACACCAGCCGTCGCAATAACCGCACCAACTGGTGTAAAATCAAACATAGTAAAAGGTGTTCCTGCTAAACGCTCTTGCATCGCTGAAATAACAACATTAGGAGATGTTCCTATCTGTGTCATAAGCCCTCCCAACAAAGAACCAAAGGCCATGGGCATCAAAAAGACAGAAGGAGAAACCTGAGAACGACGTGCAAACTGAAAAGCTATCGGAAGCATAATCGCCAAAGCACCAATGTTTTTAACAAACATTGATAATACGACAACAGAAAGAACCAAAAAAGCTAATTGAAGACGCACCGATTTCACATCGGGCCATATCCGTTGAATAATAAATTCCATTATACCAGAGCGAGATACAGCAGTACTGACAACAAACACACTCCCCACGATAATAACGATATCATTACTAAAACCGCTAAACGCTTCCTTCGGGCTAACAAGACCAAGGACACAAGCTATTAATAATGTACAAATAGCAACAAGATCATAACGAAATCGATCCCAAATAAAAACAACCATCATGAGACCAATGATCGAAAAGGCCATTATTTGATTTTCTGTCATAACACTCACTTCTCCCCATTAAATTATAATGAACAAAAACATATCTTTTATGTTTTAAATATTCCTATAAACAGCAGCAAGATAAAAGCAGACATCGGAATATTTTAGGATAATTTTAAAGTGATAAAAAATTATGATGCGCATAAACTCACCTCTCCTTATTATGCGTGCTTTTCTATAAAGTGCTGAACCCAAAGAAAATTGATAAAAGTTGATAAAGCTATATTGCAAAAAAGATGAGAATAACTCTAATATAGAGCGTAGATAATTGTTGAAACTGGTACACGCTATATTTAAACCTTTGTCGTTGCTTAAAAGAATTTATCTTCACTCTCAATTCACAGAGTGATAAAAATGAAAGAAGAAAGAATGGTCAATCTTAATAGTGGGTATCAAAGTAACCTCAGATATTGGCTCACTTGCATTATTGGATTTGTTGCTATCTTGGCAATTATAATTGTTGGTGGATTTTATATCGCAAAACCCTATCTTGACAGTTTTGTAAGACAAGAAATAGCCCGTCGTGCCATAAAAGCCGAAACATCTGAAGTAAGCATTCTAGGTAAAGTCAACTTGAAGAATGTGACATTACCCGTTCCAGCTGGTACATCACTTAAAATTGGTGCCATTTCTGCCCGTCCTCCTCTTTCCTTTATTCCCGGAACTTTTACATTTTATAATGTTGATTTAAAGCATAATAATATTCATGTGCAAATTCCCCAAATTTCTCTTCGGAGTGTATCCCTAAAAGAAAAAGATAGAACGATAACATCACGTCTTTTACAATCAATGATGCGTATTGAGCTTTCCTCAATTATTGCTCCCAATATACAACTTTCTATAGAAAATAAAAATAACCAAACAGAAACGGTTGAGATCAAGAATTTCCAGCTTTCTGATTTTAGAAATAACCATATCCGTTCAGTTAGTATCAAAAATATGGATCTTAAAACGGTCGTAGCAAATGGTGCCAAACAGATGCAACTTATGGCTAAAAGTGATACAATAAAAGCCCATGATATCGACATCAACTATGCCTATTCTATCATTTTTGGAAAAAACAATGCTCTCAATCAAGGTAAAACCGTTACTGGCCCCATTTCTCTGAATAATATAAGTGTTGATATTTTTGAAGAAGCAGAAAAAAATAGCTCTTTCTTCCTTGGGCAGTTTAAAACATCTGGTTTAAAGATGAAACCGCTTGAACAAACTCCTGAAAAATTAATCAAAGCTTATCTTAATGCAAGAAAAGAGAATAATAAAATCGCTGAAAAAGTTGCACAAAATGGTCTTCTTCTAAACATACTGCTCGCCATTACCTCAGCGGATGCCAAAGTTGATAATATCACCGTTGATATACCGCAGTTGAAAGCAACGCTCGAATCATTCCAATTCAAACCAAGTTTGTGGAAACAACCTATCCCTAAAAAGCTTTTTCTTTCTCTCAACAACCTTTCCATTCTACCTAAAAAAATGAATGAAAAAGACTTAGAGTTTTTCAAAAATCTGAACTTTGAGCGCTTTAATGTTTCAGGAAAAATTGATATTTCTTACGATGAAAAAAAACGTATGCTCTTTCTTGATACAATGTCTTTCAATATGAAAAACGTTGGATCTGGGAACATCTCGGCTAAGGTTATTGATGTTGATGAAAAGCTTTTTTCTGGTCAGAAAAATATAATGATTGCTGCGTCTCAAGATCTTGGCATTAATGAAATTGATATACAATATACTGATGCAGGTTTCATTGATAAGCTTTTTTCTTATCTTGCGCAAAATCTTAATGACAGCCAACATGATCTTAAAAAGGAACTTTATGACGATTTCTATCTAATGATGACGCAGACCCCAAAAATTCTGCTAAAAAATCATGACGAAGCAGAAAAAATTTCAAAATCCTTAGGAGAATTTGCTAAAAATCCACAAACATTGATCGTGAAAATTAAAGCAAAAGATAATAAAGGTCTCGCAATAGTTGATCTCGAATCTGCTCTACAAAATGATCTATCCAAGGCTTTAAGTAAAGTACATCTTACTATTAAAAATGAAGCATCGCCTTAAACATTTTGTGCTTTAAACATGATGATCTTGTCTATAAATTAAGAACTTTATTCCTCTTTTTTCTTTTATATGATACAGAAGGTATCATACAGAGTTATTTATACAGAGAATATAGAATCTAAAATTGTCGATGCTTGGAGTTGTTCATGTCTGGTTTATCTTCAAATCGCCTGCCTAATCGCGCTTCTCGTGTCACCAATCAAGCGCTTTCTGCTATCGAGCGTTTTCTCCATATTGAAGCTCTTAGTGGTGTTGTTCTTTTATTAGCTGCTGCTTCTGCACTTATTTTTGCCAATTCTAAATATGCAGCTTTCTATGAATCTTTTTGGCATACACCTCTTGGCTTTAATTTGGGTCATTTCACTCTTTCATGGGATTTACATTTCTGGGTTAATGATGCCCTTATGACTATTTTCTTTCTCGTCGCAGGAATGGAAATTCGACGAGAAATTCATGAAGGTGCTCTTGCCGATTTTAAACAAGCAATCTTACCAATTGTTGCTGCAATAGGGGGCGTTTGTGTTCCTGCAATTATTTACTTTATCTTCAATTTTAACGAGGGACATATGCGCGGTTGGGCTGTGCCAACAGCAACAGATATTGCCTTTGCTCTAGGTATTCTAGCTCTTCTCGGAAAAAAAATTCCTTCTAATCTTCATATTATTCTTCTATCATTAGCGATTATTGACGATATTATCGCTGTTCTTATTATTGCTTTTTTCTACTCAACAAACATTGATCCTAGCGGTTTAATGATTGCAGGAGCGGGTATTGCTTTGGTACTATTTTTTCAGTGGATCGGGCTTGCATCAGCATGGCTTTACATTTTACCTGGTGCAATCATTTGGTGGGGTTTAATGGCAACAGGCGTTCACCCATCGCTTGCTGGCGTAATCTTAGGGATGATGACTCCCGTTCTTCCTACCCGTACTCTTGTAGCGCCACTCACCATGCTCAGTAACGCTATGCAAATTCTTCAAGAAAAAAATACAAAAACAGATCTGCATCATATTTCAACAGCATTAAAAAAGATGCGCAAAGGACAACGGGCCATGATTGCCCCAGTAACTCGTGTTCAAAAAGCATTGCATCCATGGGTTGCATACGTTATCATGCCAGTTTTTGCCTTCGCAAATGCAGGAGTAAGTTTTGCAAACTTTGATCTTTCTTCTGACAAATCATTCTTGATTGTTCTGGGTGTTGTCATTGGTCTTTTCATCGGTAAGCCTCTTGGTATTATCACTGCCAGTTATATAGCTGTAAAATCAGGACTATGCCGCCTACCCCCTCATATGACCTGGACAGGTGTTTTACTCATTGGTTTTTTAGCAGGAATTGGCTTTACAATGTCTATCTTTGTTTCAATGCTCGCTTTTAAAGATATTATTCTGCTTGATGCGGCAAAAATTGGAGTCCTTTGTGGCTCTGGTTTATCTGCCCTTATCGGTCTGGGATATGGATTTATTTATATTAAGCGCAATAAAGGAATTTCTCATAGTTCCTAACAAACTAACTGAAAATACATTTTTATGCAGAAATTCTAAAAAGTAATTTTGCCCATTTGTTCGATTCGGACGATATTTAATGTAAAATCCGTTGTCTCGCCTCATCTTTACACTTATGAAGGAGAAAACTAACGTCATCATACTATTTACTAGCCTCTAATGTTGCAACAACCTTTGACACTCGAGAGGAATCATAAGAGATATTTTTATTCCTTTCTTCAATAATCTTTTACTCATGTACCAGCTCCACTCATGATATACACAGAAATGGTTTTAATTGTTTCAATAAAGGCTTCGTGGTTTCAGAAAAGCTGTTTTTTATTGGGACTATGATTCACTATAAAGAAGAATTTAATTATTATAAATCAATATCTTATGTTTAATAATAAGAAAAAGATAAGAATAAGCAAAGTTCAATAATCAGTTAAGTAATTCCATGGCTTATTTTTCCCAATAAACCACCCTCCTCGTTATTGATTTTATTGCCGGTATTCTAAACAACTTTAATTTTTATCTTCTTAAAAGCACATTATTTTTGGATAAAAATATTCCCGTTTTTTATCATCGACACATCACTTGTCTCACTCCATGAAAGAATTAAACTTGAAGCATGCTTCCATAGGAAGCACTCTAGTTTACGTAATTAACTCGCGGGAAAAAAGAAAACCCTAGTCATTTAGACTATTCTAAAACATATGATTGGTGGAAAAATAGAGCATGTATATCGTTGTTCTCCCCTTTTCCCGCTCTTATTTGATATTTATTTTCTTTTTGTTTAAAGAGCTCGCTCTATATTTCTTGATACCATAAAATACTCTTCACAGATAATTTAAAAAGCAATATTTCCGAGACTTTCGAATTTATACAACGCCACATAAAATACAAAAAGAGTAAAATAATATGGCTATATTTCTCACAAGAAGAGTTTTGCTTACAAAGACCACCATTTGCAAAATATGTAAACACGATAAAGAAACTAGCACGATATACTGAAAAAACGGAAGAATGTATTTCATGCGTGGTTGGCAGTATGACACAGAAAATACTTATAATAGAGTAGTTAAAGGAAGAAAGTTAACCTAAAGAACATATGGAGGTATCAAAAACTTTGAAAATCTTAATTATAATTCAAAAAAGAGAAATAGACATGAAAAAAAATTTAATTAATAAAAGCAACACACTTGTAACATTATCATTAATTTTGATCTATAGTTACATAATTTTATGAAAAGTACTTCTGAAGAAGCTATAAACGCATAAGATATAGTAATTTTATAACGTATAGCGTAAACATAAATATTGTCTATAGAGATAGATTTTTTTATTGCCTCATAATATGGAAAAAATTAAATTTTCAAGATACACATAAAGTCATAACAATCATTTGAAGATAAACTAAACATCTATAGAAAATACATCATCAATTTTATTTTTGGTAATTCCATCACTAATCTAATGAGCTCTAATTTCTCTAAGATTTATAATATTAAATCTGTATTGACGGGGCTGTCCCTCATGCAACATGCATCTTTTGAATAAACACTGTGCACTGCTCCTTATTCCATTAAGGCTTATCGTAAAGACTTCTCCATCCCTCTCTATAGGCTCTAAAACGTTTATAGACGGCATATTTTTTATCCCTTCTTAAACAATTTTTTACCCAAACATCTTTCTCTTGTAATGTATAAGTGACCATTTTTAAATTCATCATGAACAAGTTTAAAATGAGAGAGTTTTGCTGTATTAAATATTCTATTTAAGTTAAAAATATAAATTGTTCTTAACAAAAATTATTAACATATATTAAAGCTTTATGTTATTGAAACTTTGTTGAAACTAAAAAATACTTATCCCTTATCAAGAGCATAAACAGCATGTAATGTTCTAACCGCAAGTTCAGTGTAAGCACTATCAATCAAAATAGAAATTTTAATTTCTGAAGTCGTAATTGCTTGAATGTTAATACCCTTTTCAGCCAAAGCCTTAAATGCTGTAGCGGCAACACCTGCATGGCTACGCATTCCAATACCAATCACAGATACCTTGGCGAGATCGCCTTCAAATTGGAGAACATCAAATCCAATTTCTTTGCGATTCTTCTCAAGAAGTGTAACGGCTTTTTCTACATCTGATGATGGTACAGTAAAAGTCATATCAGTTTTTGAGCCATCTTCAGAAATATTTTGCACAATCATATCAACATTAATGCGTTCTTCAGCCAAGGGACCAAAAATTGCTGCCGAAATCCCTGGACGATCGGCAAGCCGACGAAGGGAAATTTGTGCTTCATCTTTAGCAAAAGCAATACCAGTAACATTTTGTTGTTCCACAATTTCATCCTCATCGCAAATAAGTGTTCCAGAAGAACTCATTGAATCCTCCATGCCTAACGCATCAGGATCCTCAAAACTTGAACGCACAAAGGTACGAACCTTATGAACCATTGCTAATTCAACAGAACGAACCTGTAAAACCTTTGCACCAAGAGAAGCCATTTCTAGCATTTCTTCAAAAGCTACTTTTGGTAAACGACGCGCTTTCGGTTCTATACGTGGATCCGTTGTATAAACACCATCCACATCCGTATAAATATCACAGCGATCAGCTTGTACAGCAGCGGCTATAGCAACAGCACTTGTATCTGATCCCCCACGCCCTAAGGTAGAAATCCGGCTATCCGGAGCTAACCCCTGAAAACCAGCAATAACGGCAACCTGACCTTCCTGAAAACACTCGATTAAAAAAGATCCATCAATATTAGTAATACGTGCACGGCCATGCGCATTGTCTGTATGAATAGGAATTTGCCAACCAAGCCATGAACGTGCATTCACCCCCATTTCTTGAAGTGTCAAAGCCAACAATCCTGAAGTAACCTGTTCACCAGAAGCAACCACAACATCATATTCACGAGCATCTCTATGCATGGAGGAAGCATCACTCGTCCACTGAACAAGTTCATTTGTTTTACCAGCCATCGCAGATACGACAACGGCAACCTCATTGCCTGCATCAACCTCTCTTTTGACATGCCGTGCAACATTATGAATACATTCAATGTTTGCTACAGATGTTCCACCAAATTTCATGACAATGCGCGCCATTAATAACACTCTTACCTTTACATCTCTTATCTCAAACAGTAATGAGAATTAGATGCTGTATCAACTAACCATTTTCTCGACATAGCGAATATCTATCATTTGTGCAAGTTTCATTATGATTATATTAATTTCTCTTGACTTTGTATAAAATCTACTTGACCTGATCATTAAAAATAAAAGGAAGGCAACATGATCGATGAAACACAAACAACTATTGATCAAAGTGAAATTGATCACTTTTCACGTATTGCTACAGAATGGTGGAATCCACAAGGAAAATTTCGACCTCTTCACCAATTTAACCCAACACGCCTTGCTTACATCAGAGAAAAAATCTGTTTAGAGTTTAATCGTGACCCTTCTTCACTTACGCCCTTTCACAATTTGAAAATTCTTGATATTGGCTGTGGAGGAGGCTTGTTATCTGAACCAATGGCACGTCTTGGTGCTATGGTTGTAGGCGTTGATGCTGCACAAACAAATATTGAAGTCGCAAAAACCCATGCTGCTCAAAATGACCTTTCCATTGATTACCGCACGACGACAGCAGAAGTACTTGCCAATGAAGGAGAAAAATTTGATATTATCCTTAATATGGAAGTTGTTGAACATGTCGCTGACGTTAATCTCTTCATAGCAGCTACAGCAAAAATGTTGAAACCACAAGGGTTGATGTTTGTCTCAACACTCAACCGCACATGGAAAGCATGGGGGCTTGCTATTGTAGGCGCTGAATATATTCTACGTTGGCTTCCTAAAGGAACCCACGATTATAAAAAATTCCTAAAACCTCTAGAACTTAAAAATTTCTTATCAAAAAACGCTCTGACTGTCATTGATGAGATAGGTATTACTTATAACCCTTTAAACGACAGCTGGAATCGCTCAAAAGACATGGGTGTTAACTATCTCCTTCTCGCAAAAAGGTCGTAAGGATATGTAATTTACAAATATTATATGCCTTGTAATAAAGAATTCAGCTTTCCCTCAGCCTCTAAAGCATAAAGATCATCACAACCGCCAACGTGATAATCATCTATGAAAATTTGTGGAAATGTATTACGTCCATTTGCACGCTGTACCATTTCTTGGCGAAGGGATGTGGAAGCATCAATATCTGTATACTTTACGCCTTTTTTATTAAGCAAATCACGTGCTTTTGTACAATAAGGACAGTTAGGGCGTGTATAAATTATTATCTCTTTCATAGTATTATCCTCCAATATTTTTTAATAATATTCATTTTAAATTCCTCTTAAGAAGAGGGAAAAATAGAATCTTCTTTGAGAACACGCGAAAATGTTAGCACATCAACCTGTCGTGCACCTGCATCTTTTAATGCAGCAGCTGCTGCTGTAACTGTTGCACCCGTTGTAAATACATCATCAATCAGCAAAACAGAACATCCTTTGAGATATTTTTTAACTTTATGCGAAACCTTAAAAGCATTTTTTACGTTAAGTTTTCTCTCTCTTGAAGAAAGACTAACCTGCGGACGGGTATGCCGACAACGAACAAGCCAACTCGGTTTTAAAAGCTTTTTTTGTGATGCTGCAATATAACGTGCAAGCTCAGCAGATTGATTATAACGCCTCTCCCAAAAACGACGAAAATGCAATGGAATGGGAATAATAACATCACAATCATCAATAACCTCGCGTCCAGCAAACATCATCCAATTGGCCATAAATGATGCCAATTCTATATGATCACCATATTTTAAGCGCGTTACTAAAGTTCGTGCAAGCCCTTTATGAACAATGACTGAGCGAACACGTGAAAAAGGATGAGTATTACGGAGTGCTTCACCACTAAGAAAACCATCCCCCATATCACAAACAAAAGGAGTCCCCATAACAGGACAATAAGGTTTCGTGATAAATTGAAGGTCTTTCCAACATTCGGAGCAAATCGTACCATAAGTAGAAACATTTTGCTTACATCCAGGACAAATTGGTGGATAAAGCATCGTTTTCAAGCGTTCAACGAACTTACTTAGTATATCCCCGCTATTTAACGCCGCTTCTCGAAAATACAACATTATAAATTTAGGCTTTTACAAGTTTCCCTCAGAACAAAAGTTCCTTTGTATTTCCTCAATTTATAATTTTAATTCCTTTAAAAACTCTTACCTTCTATAAATTTATTTTCTTTCATATTATAAACTTGACAGAGCTTGCACAAATAATGAACCTTTTCAAAATATATTCTTTCATAGATCGAAAGTGTTCCACAATATGTCGCATCCTTTAATTTTTGATCATAACCGCATTGAACAATTCCGAAAACGTGCCTTTCAAAAAGCAAAAAAAGGATGTGACTTTTTACTCTCTCACATGGCAGAAGATCTCTATAAACGCCTTAGCACTGTTGATCGCCTCTTTACATTAGCTCTTGATTTACACAGCCATACAGACCTTGCTGCGCAAGCTTTAATGAAATCTGGAAAAGTTTGTTCCATAGAACGCATTGAAACCGATACGCTTTATCAAAGCCATGATAAAAAATTCTATTTACGTCATCGAGAATTTCTTGATTTACCTCAAAGTTACTGTGACCTTATTGTTTCACTTCTTTCATTACAATTGACCAATGATACCCCTGGTGTTCTAAGCCAGATAAAAAATACCCTTAAACCAGATGGCTTATTTCTTGCTGTTATGGCAGGAGCTGGTACATTAAGAGAATTGCGGGAAAGCATGCTGCAAGCTGAAAGTGAAATTTATGGTGGAGCAAGCCCTAGGATCTACCCTTTTGCCGACATTCGTGATGCAGGCGCTCTTTTACAGCGTGTTGGCTTTGCCCTGCCTGTAGCAGACGTTGAAGATATCACAATACGTTATAATACAATGTTTGACCTTATGCACGATCTTAAAGCTATGGGAATGCAAAATGCACTCATCAATCGTTCACGACGCCCTGTATCCAAACGTTTTTTTCTCCGCGCAGCTGAAATCTATGCACAACAATTTAGTGATCCTGATGGACGTATTCGTGCACATTTTTCTTTCATCTGGCTCTCTGGTTGGGCTCCTCATCCCAACCAACAAAAACCCCTACAACCTGGTTCAGCGCAAATATCTCTTACAGATGTTTTACAGCCAAAAAAAATATAACCTAAAATTATTTTTTTAAAATACTTTTATCTGTTGTCCGTAATATTTGACTAGTGACCGTTCCAGCTATCATTGAATCGCTCACGTTTAGAGCAGTCCGTCCCATATCAATTAGCGGTTCAATAGAGATAAGTACAGCAACCAAAGTAACAGGAAGCCCCATAATTGGTAACACAATCAATGCAGCGAAAATAGCACCTCCCCCCACACCAGCAACACCAATAGAACTCAATGTTACAACACCAATAAGCGTAGCAATCCAAGTAGGATCAAGAGGATTAATACCCATAGAGGGTGCAATCATGGTCGCAAGCATCGCTGGATAAAGACCAGCACAACCATTTTGTCCAATTGTTGCCCCAAAAGAAGCTGCAAAACTCGCAATGGATTGTGGTACACCTATCCACTGTGTTTGCGCTTCAATATTCAAAGGAATACTTGCAGCACTTGAACGACTGCTAAAAGCAAATGTTAAAACTGGTAAAACCTTTTTGAAAAAACGAAAGGGATTAATCCCAGAAATACCAAGCAATACACCATGAATTCCAAAAATTAAAATAATACCGACATAAGAAGCAATAATAAAAACCAGTAAATTTAAAATATCTGCAATACGCGATATTGCTCCTACTTTCGTCATAAGTGCAAAAATACCATAAGGCGTCAAAGCAATCACAATACGGACTAACCGCATAATCCAAGCTTGTGCCACTTGAATAAATAAAAGCGCTTTTTCTCCTTTTTCTGGCTCATCTTTCTTTAAAAGAAGAACCGATGCACCTAAAAATGACGCAAAAATAACAACACTGATAATTGACGTACGTTTAGCTCCACTCAACTCAGCAAATGGATTTTTAGGAATCATAGACAAAATCATCTTTGGTATATTCATATCTCCAAGTTTAGAAATATGACCTTCAAGAAGAGCAGAAACATTTTGCCCTTCATGCACCAAACCCTCGGTTGTTAATCCAAAAAAATTAACCACAAGCACACCAACCAATGCTGAAAGAGCCGTTGTAAAAAGCAATATTGAAATTGTTATTATACTCATCTTTCCAACAGCATAAACAGAATGTAAATGAGCAACTGCTGAAACGATAGAAATAAAAACCAGTGGCATAACAATCATTTGCAACAATAAAATATAGCCTTCACCGACAATGTTAAACCATTCAACGGATTTCAATAAAGTGCTTTCACCCTCTCCATAAATAAACTGCAAAACACTTCCAAAAATTAAGCCAAGGATAAGCCATAGCATAACACGTAGTGAAAGACTCCATTGCATTTTCTTACTTTGAGAAACCAATAATAAAAAAATAACAAATAGAAATAAATTGACGAAAAAATTAAATGTCATTGTCTATGCTCACTATTATTATGGTTGACATAAATAATCTGCATAATTCAAAATCAATGCATGATATTTAAAATTAACCTATAAAGCTTACAAGGCTTTTACAAAATCATTATTTTTTTAATTTATAGATTAAAAGAGAATTTTTTATCTACTAATAACTGTTTAAAGAAAATAAATAAAATTATTTTCTTATTCTTTAAATTTATGCTCTTATAAAATAGTTAAATAAGAAAAATATAAACAACATTCATTGCATCTTAATACTGAATAATTCCAGCGTATCTTATCCTATAAATGTCCTTACCACTCTCTTTTGCTATTTGAACTGAAGCGAGCTTTCCAAGAAAAGATGAATTAACAATCGAACATTCATGATTTTTCTAGAAAATACACCAACAAGCTACTTCTGCTCATTTTATGGACTGCACTCTCAATAGCTTTGATCAGCACTTCAAGTATAATTATTTTATTGAAAATACCTTTTATACATTCTTTCTTTGCTCTCAATGAAAGCTTTTTTATTTTTCAAAATTCTTTTTATAGTCATAAAAAGGTTTTGAAAGACAACATGTTGATTTATAGTCATAATTTACTGTTTGCATATTAAATGAGAGTCCCGAATCACATAAGATTCTCTCATTTCAAACCTGTTTATCTTGAATCAATCAAAATCATTTGCTTGCACATCACAAGCAGGGCTGTCCGTATGGGTAAAAATGTATAAGAAAGGAGTAGAAATACCTCTTATGAAACGTCTTAATGCAAGAGTTGTCAAAACATTGAAGGGCGGAGCTTGAGCAGCAAATATAAATAATATGATTGCTTTTTATAATAGCGCAGTAAAACTTTTAACGATACCTATTCATATGCTGATCGAACAACACGTGCACGTGCTGTAGATAATTTTGTCATTTTAGATACAAAAAAGATAAGTTGGAGTTATAATGTTAAGCAAGGACTAATAAGAGGAAGGTTTTTGAATTTGAAGAGGCATGCCTCACGCAAAGTTCGTATCGCCCTTTTACACGACAATGGCTTTATTATAGTTGTATCTTCAATGATGGAGTTTATCAGATACCACATATATTCCCTATGGTGCCAGTAGTAGAAAATAGAGTAATACAAATTATAGGCATAGGAGCACGAAGCGTTTTTTCTGTGTTGATAGCTAAGAATTTGCCTAATCTAGATGCAATAGATACAGGTCAATGCTTTCCACGGTATCTTTATAAAAACGTTGAATCTCTGTAACTGATCGTGATGAGAAACAGTCCCTTTTATTTACAAATTCTACAGAAGAAAACACAACAGCTGGTTTACAGAGGCGTGATGCCATTACGGATGCACTTTAAAGCTGCTTATCCTAGTGAGAGCATAACAAAGGCGGTTACAAATTTCTAGATAATGAAAACAATGGAAAAGACTGAGGGTATATGATTAAAATGAGAGGCTTTAAGCCTACAAATATTATAAATTTTATGAATAGTACAGTTATAAAGCATTAAAAGAAGCTTTAAAGTAAATTTACAATATATGGGAGATAATTAATCGTCTATAATAAATTGCGCTCATACTGATAAAAATTATTCTGCTATAGAAATGTTGTTCTTTTTTGAATTTTTATGCGTATTCAAACACTCATTCGTTACAAGCTCAATCTCTTTATCTCTTTCATCTTTATCAAGAATAATAGTATTTTAATATAATAACCCCTTTGCATACAAATAGTTATTTCTTATCTATGAATAGCTTATAATTTCATATAACCCTATGAAGATAATATTTTTATTTATTAATATTTAATGATGTAATTAACACATTCATTCTATATATTATCATCTTTATTTCTATCTATTTATATAATATATTTCTTTTTTCTATAAAAATAAGCTTGAGTTATACATACATAGATCTATCGGTATTTTTTCTACTGTCTTTTTAGCGCACTGAAAGATTGATATCATAATTTTTGTATAATAAAATGCTCTTTCATATAAGCATCGTATATTGAATTATAATAATTGACTATTAACCGCAAATTATATTTTTTTATCCCTTTTAAAAGTGAAAAATATTATTTTCAGACCTATTCATAAGTAGATGAGCCAAGTGAATAAAAAATGTTTGATAATAAGCTTTATCTCTTATGAACTATCTTTAGTACAAAGGGACAACATTAAGATTACGGAAATATCGTGATATTATTGGGTATAAAAATCACACTGCCCAAGAGATTTTTGTATTGTATCCTTTCTGTTATGAGAAATGTTAAAAGCAAGGTAGGATATGCTCTCTAGAGCAAATGAGTGAATGAACCACCACGGTTATATGCATTTTTAAAAAAGTAGGAAGTATCTTTGCTTCAAATTTAATAGGCACATTCTAAAAATAAAGGTTCTACCGACTCATTCCAAATAGAATAGTAATGGGACAAAAATTTTTCAGCATCTGTTTGTCCCATTGCAACAACCTCTTCTAGAGGATTAAGAAAATTTGTTTCATCAAAACCATTCGTATCATACTGTTTGCGATTTTTTAAGCCTTTGCGAGCAATAGCGAGAGATTGACGTGCTAACTCTAAAAGAATAGTTTGACGAAAAGGAGTTCTTAACCCTTCTTTAGGAACGCGTTGGCGCAACTCTAAAACTTCTTCAAAACACCAATCTTTTGTCAAAGCCTCTGCCTCATTAAGTGCTTCCCTATCATAAAGAAGCCCAACCCAAAAAGCCGACAACGCACAAATGCGCTTCCAAGAACCGCAATCAGCTCCCCTCATTTCTAAAAATCTTTTTAAGCGGACTTCAGGAAATAACGTTGATAAGTGATTAATCCAATCTCCCATGTTTGGAATTGAATTTGCAACTTGTCCTTTTAATGCTCCATTCATAAACTGACGAAACGTTATGTGTGTACAATCATAGTAACGACCATCACGCACAACAAAATACATTGGAACATCAAGGGCCCATTCAACATAATCAACAAAACCAAAACGCTCAGAAAATATAAAGGGAAGAACGCCTGTCCTCTGATTATCCGTATTACGCCAAATTTCAGAACGCCACGACAAAAAGCCATTTGGGCGCCCTTCTGTAAAAGGTGAACTTGCAAATAATGCTGTTGCAATGGACTGTAGCTTCATGGACACTTGCATTTTTCGCCGCATATCACTTTCAGATGAAAAATCAAGATTAACCTGAACTGTTGATGTGCGATACATCATATTAAGACCATTATACCCCACTTTAGGCATATAATCAGTCATAATCTGATAACGTGATTTAGGCATTCGCGGCGTTTCAGCTAAAGTCCACTTTGGACTAGCTCCAAGACCTAGAAAACCTATACCCAATGGTTCTGCAATTTTTTTGAGAAGAGTTAAATGCTCCATCAACTCGTAATATGTATGGCCTACTGATTTTAATGGTGCACCAGATAATTCAAATTGTCCCCCAGGTTCCAAAGAAATGGCTCCCTGATCAACGGATCCTACGAGCCCAATAATATTCTCTTCATCTAAAATAGGTTTCCATCCTAAGGCGCTTTGCATCCTCTCTAAAAGCGCTCGGATTCCCCTCTCTCCTTCATAAGGAACAGGGTGAAAACCATCTCTATAAAACGGAAATTTTTCATGTTCTGTACCAATGCGCCAATCATCTTCTGCTTTATACCCCCCTTGGAAATAGCTAACCAAAGAATCTAAGTTATAAATTTCACTTTCATCAGTTATATCAAGCGCCATAACTCATCGTATCCTATAATTGGTATCATCATCTTAAATGAATTGTTTAGAATGATTTTACAGATTTCTCAATCCATTGCCCAATCCCCCACGGTAGCATTAAGAAGAGCCAAAGCAGCAACAGCGGCAGTGTCAGCGCGTAAAATACGCGGACCTAATGATATTGGAACCACAAAAGGATGTTTTTTTAAAAAGCTCCGCTCTTCTTCACTAAAGCCACCTTCCGGTCCAATAAGAATACCAGGTGTTGTAACGTCACGCTTTTTAAAAGAAGCTAATGGATTATGCGATTTATGCTCTTCATCACAAAAGAATAAAGGCTGTGTCTTATCCCACCGTGCTAAAAGTTCTGCTAATGATAGAGCAGAGACGCATTCAGGAAGAGATAAAATTCCACACTGTTCAGAAGCTTCAATAACATTGGCTTCCATACGCGCCATATTGATACGCGTAACCTGCGTATGATGCGTCATAACAGGCTGCAAAATCGACACCCCCATTTCAACAGCTTTCTGCACCATATAATCCAACCGCGCGTTTTTGAGTGGAGAAAAGCAATAAATAAGATTGGAATGCGTCGTTTGTAATCTTTCTTGATGGATAAGCTGAACCACAACAAATTTTTTCTTAATAGCGATAAGTTTAGCAAGCCACTCACCATCCTGTCCATTAAAAAGTAAAATTTCTGCTCCTTCTTTCATACGCAAAACATGCACAAGATAAGAAGCTTGTGCCCCCTCTATCTTTATTTCTTCATTCAAAGCCAATGTCTGTCTGATAAATAATCTTTTAAGTTTATAATTTATGCGCATAAAAATTTTGCCAATGCTCACTATCGTCATCGAGAAAATGAAGAAAAATATATAGCAAAAAGAAAAAATTATATCTATAGAACTGTAATATATTAAAGAATTATAGAGTTTTTTTAGCTTTATGAGATAATAATAGGAACTTATAGATCCTTAAGTGATTCTGCTTTCATAAAAGTTTAAATAATACACCATTCATCTTTGCATTCAGTCATTGATGCATCCGTGGAGGAAAAATATGTCTGCTAAAAAAGCTACAATTATTACGGTTACAACCCTCTTAGCCTTTATTTTGATTACAGTGGGAATTGGTTCTGTTGGAGCAGACGGGAAGCATACAATTACCAAAGATGGCTATGGTATTTCTTCTGCGATTCAATAAGCACTGGCCAACATCCTCCTTAAAATTTTAATGTTTTTTAGCAACTTTTCTAAGATTTGCATCAATATTATGAATCTCTTGTATTTGAGAGATTCCATAAGAAGGATTTTTATTCTTCTCTTCAGTCATTTATCTATATCAACCACACTTATTATGACGGAGAGGACGGTTTTTACTGCTTCACGACGAACGGACTTAAAATGAGAGAATCTTTCGATAATGGGAGCTCTGATTTAAATTTAAAAGACAATTTTAAGTTGCAAAAAAACGAATTACCATTATAGGATAGAATATTATACAGATGAAAAACGATACTCAATCTGCGTCAATGTCTTTTGTAACCCAAAAATTACCATGATTTTGTCCTTTAGAGCTTAGAGAAAATGTAAAAGGCCATGCAAGGCTATTAGCAAGACATTGGACGTCTTTACATAAAGTTTCTGATCTATAGTTTTTGTCTAGTTGTGCCTGTAATATCAGTTCATTTTGCTTCCCTTGCGCAATAGCAGCTGCAATGGTTCCTTGAATGGATAAGCTCAAGTCTGCTGTACGCATTAATGACTCTGTCACCTTCATCATACCTTCTGAAAAGCTTGTCTGAATATCCCAGTGATCAAATGTTGTTGAAAAAGTATCATTATTCATTAAAAGAAATTGTTGTTTATTTGAAAGTCTTGTTTGTAATTCATTCAGATCATACCCTAATAGCCGACCAGAAGACATCTTCAGTGTTAATTCACCCTGCATTTTCGTGAAAATTTCTGGCCAAGAATCAGCAAGTGTTCGTACCGTTGCAGTAAAATTCGTTTTGCTTTGTATAAATGGAATAAATCCCAAGGTTTCTAAAGTCTCCTGCATATCAATAGAAGCGCCTGAAATATTTCCTCCAATACGCACTCTCTGTCCAGCTGACGTAACTTCAATATTACTTTGCACGGATCCACCAAAAATATTAGCATGTCCAAGATCAAAAATACCATGCCCATCTCTTATTTGTATTGCAGCAGCTAAATTTGTGAGTGAAATATTTCCTATTTTAGCTTGTGGCGCAGAAAGTCGTATATCCACGCCAATACGATCAAAAGTTCTCATGTCAAAGCAGGCATTTTTCTTTTTGCCTGAAAAAAATATTGAACTCAAGAGGCTAAGGTCTAGGTTATCAAAAGCTAAAGAGCCCATGACATTTGGTACATAATCTTGAAAATCGAGTTTTAAAGCTCCTCGCGCATTGGCTTTTCCCATCGTAAATGTAACATTGTTCATTTGGATATGCATTGGCTGCGCTAAAAAATGAGATTCCCATACAATGGGTATTTTTAATTTATGTCCCCAAAACTGATTTCCACCAACCCAAGACAATGTCTGATTCCATCCAGGAGAACGCATCGATACTTTTCCGTCAAAAATATAATATTCAGATAACCGAGCCTTTCCTGTAAAAGTTATTCCCCCACGTACAGAATTGAGACTTGCCCTAATATGACTTTTGCCTCCTGCAAGAAGCAACAATGCTTGAGAAGCATCAATTGATAACTTTGTAAATTCTCCACGCCAACGCGCATCTGCGCGTAACCGTACTTCCTGAGTTGATTTCGGACAATCTAAAGTTGCATTTAATCCTGTTATTTTTTCTGCTGCTCCTGAAAAACTATCGTGATACACAAGAACACCATTTTTAATGACAATCCGCCCAAAAGGTTGTTTTAAAAGTTGCTCTATCTCTGGATGTTCAGGATTATGTTTTAATATTTCACGCGTATTACGTATTGCCAACCCTAATGCACCTTGTGAGCGAGAAAACCGATCAAAAAAATCTGCTATTGTTTTAACAGGCTTTTCCATAACAAATTGAGGACGCATAATCCGCGTCTCTGAAAAAGAAATATGTCCCCAAAGAAGATCGACGACAGAAAGATCAACTTCTATTGATTCAGCTTCCATTAATGGCGCAACATCATCCATTTTTGATGTTAAAGTAACGCCAGAAAGAAATGCTTTAGGATAAGGAAAAAGATGTAATCGCGGTGGATCACGCAATTGCACATTGTAACCCGTCCATGCACTCAAATCCTGCGCTAAACGAATACGAATCGCATCTGTAGAGATAAGATAAGGTAAAACGAGAATCCCCACTCCCAATAAAAAGATAATTGTAATAAAAATTCCGCTCAAAAGTTTTATTATTCTGATGCGCACAATATCCCTCTATACTTATCCCCCTATAACAGATTAAAAACAAACTTAAATGATCATAAAAAGTTTTTATAACCCTATAATTCACTATATCCACTTTGTATCTTCATTATTTTTGTTCTTTATCCAAAATTTATTCAAACAGCAATGTTGCTGCTTCTTTATAAAGCAATTATTTAAAAGTCTTCAAAACTATAAATCCACAACATTATAAAACCATTCTTACTGTTCTCATATGAATATTGCTATAAAACTCTATCGTATTATTAGAAAATGCTTTACAAAAAAAAACAAACAGCCTTACCGAAAGGATCTCTGAATGAATAATATTATCGACGGAAAAAAACTTGCTGAAGAGATTATTGTGAAAGTTAAGGCCGAAACAACAAAGCTCCGCCATCACTATAATATACAACCTAGTATCGCTGTTATTATCGTTGGAGATGATCCTGCAAGTCAAGTATATGTCGCCTCAAAAAATAAAAAAGCCGAAGAATGTGGGTTTCTTTCAATCAAACATGCCGTTTCCAAAGAAACACAAGAAAAAGAACTCCTTCAACTTATTGCAACATTAAATTCTGATCCCAAAATTCATGGTATTTTGGTACAGCTGCCTCTCCCTGCTCATATGAATACAAATCGCATAACACAAGCCGTTGCTTTCCAAAAAGATGTTGATGGTTTTCATTATATTAATGTAGGAAAACTCGCGGCAAATGCACTTGACGATGCAATTATTCCCTGCACTCCAGCTGGTGCCATGATGATGATTGAACAACACTGTGGGCAAGATTTATCTGGACTTGATGCTGTCGTTGTTGGACGCTCTAATATTGTTGGAAAACCTATGGCTGCCCTTTTAACAGCAGCCAATGCCACTGTGACAATTGCCCATAGTCGTACCCGTGACCTTGATGATGTGTGTCGAAGCGCTGATATTCTAGTAGCAGCTGTAGGCCGTCCACAAATGATTAAAAAAGACTGGATAAAAGATGGTGCAATTGTTATTGATGTCGGTATTAACCGCGTTGCTGCACCAGAAAAAGGTATAGGGAAAACACGTCTTGTTGGTGATGTCGATTTTGAAAACGTAAAAGAAAAAGCTGCTGCGATCACCCCTGTTCCAGGAGGCGTTGGACCAATGACAATTGCCATGCTTATGGTTAATACACTCAAAGCTGCTGCGCGATCACACAATCTGCCTATACCAAAATTCTAAGAATTGTAACAATTCCTTGTATATGGTTTCATTGTATATGATTCAGCTTATTATTTTTGCATTTTTCATGTCATAAAAACAGATGCCCCTTGATCTGCACGATTAACGGATTGACGAAAAACATGAAAAAGTTCGCGTCCAACACCATGTTCGTTTTTTGAAAGATCTGGAGGTATGATTTGTCGCGCGTTAAATTTTGCTAAATCCTCCAAAAGAGTTAATTTACCCTCATGAGCATCAAGAAAAACAATATCACCATCCTGCAAACGTGCAATGGGGCCATTATCCACTGCTTCTGGTGTCACATGGAGGGCAGCAGGAATTTTTCCTGACGCTCCTGACATACGCCCATCGGTTATCAATGCTACCTTTTGACCGCGATCTTGTAAAACGCCTAAAATGGTCGTTAATTTATGAAGCTCTGGCATACCATTGGCTTTTGGTCCTTGATAGCGAATAACAGCGATAAAGTCTTTATTATGCAACACTCCAGATTTAAAAGATTTTTGTAGTTCCTCTTGATCATTAAAAACAAAGACTGGTGCTTTAATCTGCCAATACTCTGGTTTAACAGAGGAAACTTTTATAATAGCTGTTCCCAAATCTCCTGATAAAACACGAAGACCACCATCAGACTGAAATGGCTTTCTCCACCCTGCTAACACCTTATGATCACCACTTTCCTTAAGAGCCGCTTCACGCACCACATGACCATCAGTAGAAAGCTTTGCTTCAATTGCATAAGCATTGAGATCTTTACCAAAAACCGTAGAAACATCTTCATGGACCAAGCCTGCCTCGATAAGCTCGCGAATAATAAATCCCATTCCCCCCGCAGCATAAAAATGGTTAATATTTGCTAAACCGTTAGGATAAATGCGCGCTAAAAGAGGCACAACGGATGAAATTTCTGCAATATCATGCCATGTCAATTTAATACCGCAAACAGCAGCCATAGCAATCAAATGAATCGCATGATTGGTAGAACCTCCTGTTGCATTTAATCCTACAATGGCATTCACAAAAGAACGCTCATCAATGATCATACCAAGTGGACTATAATGATCACCAAGATCTGTCATTTCAAGTACACGTTTCGTAGCTTCTTTTGTTAAAGCATCACGCAACGGTGTATTAGCATTAATAAAAGAAGCTCCAGGCATATGAAGCCCCATCATCTCCAGTATCACCTGATTAGAGTTAGCTGTTCCATAAAATGTACATGTTCCTGGCCCATGATAAGAACGTGCTTCTGATGCTAGAAGTGTTTGGCGATCTATTTTATTTTCCGCGTAAAGTTGACGTATCTTCGCTTTTTCATCATTACCTTGACCACTCGTCATGGGACCAGCTGCTATAAAAATTCCTGGTAAATGACCAAATGTTAGTGCACCAATCAATAAACCTGGTACAATTTTATCACACACCCCAAGATACAATGCTGCATCAAAGACATCGTGTGATAAGCTTATAGCTGTCGCCATTGCAATTACTTCACGCGAAAAAAGGGAAAGCTCCATCCCCGCATTTCCCTGCGTAACACCATCGCACATCGCGGGAACACCACCTGCAACCTGTGCAACACCACCAACCATACGGGCCGACTCTTTAATTAAGTGAGGAAATTTTTCAAAAGGTTGATGCGCTGAAAGTATATCGTTATATGCCGTGATAATGCCAATATTCCCAACAATATTTCCCTTCAAACGCTCTTTATCTATTGCACCACAAGCAGCAAAGCCATGCGCCTGATTGGCACATCCTAAAAAACTCCGTTTGGGGCGATGAACTTGTGCTTTTGCAATACGATCTAAGTAAATTTCTCGTGTTGATTGAGACCGTTCATAAATCCTTCGTGTAACTGTGGCAATTGTCTTGGAAAGTGCCATATTTCTCTCCCCCTTTCATTGTTGCTGCCCCTCATTCATTGAGAGAGATTACGTTTTTATTCACCTTGTGTCGCATATTTTGATTCACTTATTTCATTTTCTGCAGGCGACCAATAAACCTGAACGAGATGAGGGGAATTACGCAAAATTGCCCGAATAGGCATTTCTATTTCAGACCCGTCTTGACAAGCCTCTTCAAAACAATCGCGTTTCTGAAAACCTTCAAAATGGAGAATAATACAACGAGATTGCATAATAACTGGCAAAGTTAGTGAGAGTCTTGGCTCAACAGCACTCTTAGCATGAAGGGGTAAAACAAGTGCTTGTGTTCGTAAATCAAGCGCTTGCTTTAAACGATCAGCATCAGGAAAAAAAGAAGCCGTATGTCCATCCTGCCCCATTCCTAAAACAACAACATCAAAGGGTTTAGGCAAAGTATTAACACGACTCGCCGCTGAAAAAGCAGCAAGTTCAGCAGTAATTGCTTTATGATAAAGCCCTACAAAACGTGCTTTTTCGGCAAAATTTTGTAACAAATGACACCGTACCATATGTTCATTTGAACGTTCATCGTGTGTAGGGACAAAACGTTCATCGACCAAAGTGATAATAATATTTTGCCAATCAATATCCGCTTTTGACAAATAATGAAAAAACAATGCTGGTGTTTTACCACCAGACACCGCTAAAACTGCTCTCTTGCGCTCAAGAACAGATACACTAAGCTCTGCGGCTACTCGATCTGCCAATGCCAAGGCTAAAGTCTGAGGGGTTTCAAAATCTAAACGGTCAATATTCATTCTATACATACTTATTGCTCTAAACTAAATTGTTCCATATACGCCCATCACGTTCCATGAGGCTCATCGAAGCAGACGGCCCCCACGAACCAGCATTATAACTGTGAACAGGCTGTTTTATTGCTTCCCACCCCTCAATGATTGGATCAATCCAACGCCAAGCAGCCTCAACTTCATCACGACGCATAAACAGTGTTTGATCTCCACGAATAACATCCATTAATAAACGTTCATAAGCATCAGGATTACGTTCAGAAAATGCGGAAGCAAAACTCATGTCTAATGGAATGTGACGAAACCGCATACCGCCATAACTTGGATCCTTAATCATCAACCATTGTTTTACACCTTCATCAGGTTGGAGACGAATTACAAGCCGATTAGAAAAAATTTCATCTAAATCCACATTAAAAATATTATGAGGAATAGGTTTAAAAACCACAACAATTTCAGACATTCTCGTGAACATGCGCTTACCTGTTCGTAAATAAAAAGGCGTATTAGCCCAACGCCAGTTATCAATCTTAACCTTAAGGGCTACAAATGTTTCGCTCTTACTCACTCTTCCCAAATCATCAAAATAAGACTCTACAGATATACCATTTGATAGACCAGAAAGATACTGCCCACGTACAGTATGCTGCCCTACATTATGGACATCAAGCGGTGTTAAAGAATGTAAAACTTTAAGTTTTTCATCACGTACAGCATTAGCACTGTTGGTAAATGGTATTTCCATCGCAACCAAACAAAGTAATTGTAGCATATGGTTTTGAACCATATCGCGTAAAGCACCAGTGCTTTCATAATATTCTGTACGCCCTTCTAACCCTAAAGATTCAGCAACGGTTATTTGAACATGATCAATATAATTGGAGTTCCATAGCGGTTCATAAAGTGTATTAACAAACCGCAATGCCATTAAATTTTGAACAGTTTCCTTCCCAAGATAATGATCAATACGAAAGATCTGCTCTTCATTAAAGGCGCTTGCAAATACATCATTAAGTGAAACCGCTGTTTTTACATCGCAACCAATTGGTTTTTCAATGATAATCCGTGTTTGTGGTGTCACCAAATCATTTTTTTCCAACTTCATCGCAATATCAGCAAAAAGTGACGAACCAACAGCCAAATAAAAAGCTCGAATATCCGCTGAATCTTGTGACAGAAGGAGAGCTAAATCCTCCCACCCTCGATTTGAGGAAACATCAACAGAAACGTAAGTTAAACGTGCAAGAAAATGATTGAGTTCTGTTGAATTTAGATCTTTTGGATGGATATGTTTTTCTAAAGAAAGACGGATAGAATTTTGATATTCTTCACGACTTAAGGAAGTGCGCGAAACCCCAATAATACGTGTTGGCTCACTGAATTGCCCAGCACACTGACAATGATACAAAGCCGGCAAAAGCTTGCGCAACGCCAGATCACCATTGCCACCAAAAACAATACAATCAAAGGAAGAAACTGGAATAATTTTACGCACCATGAACTTGTTTATTTTTCTATTCGATTATGAAATCCCATATCACTTATAAAAGCTTTCATCATTAAAGCAGACAGATACTAAATAAGCCATTAATTTTCTTCATTTCAAGCAATGTTTCCATTAAAGGCGATCCAATAAAGAAAACCAACGCATTGCTAAAAATATAAGCGGATAACGCAAAACTCTTCCCCCCGGAAAAGATGAAATCTTTAAGTCTTGGAAATAGGAAAAACGTTCATATTTTCCAGTTAACCATTCTGCGTATAATTTTCCCACGAAAGGAGCCAGCATAACGCCATGCCCTGAATAACCACCACAATAAGTCATCCTTGAAAAAATTTGGCGAACATAAGGCATGCGTTCAACTGTGATGGCAACCGTTGCTCCCCACCGATGGCTTAAATTGATAGAATGTAATTGAGGATAAATTTCAACAATTTGCCGTTTTATACGTTCATCTAAATTTAGAGGATGCTTATTATCATAACTTTCTACACCACCAAATAAGAGGCGATTATCAATGCTTTTGCGAAAATAGCGAACCATAAAACGGGAATCATCAACCGATTCCCCCCCTATAAGAATTGAACTATGCTTTGGTAATGGGTCCGTTGCTCCAATATAAGAGCGAATAGAAACAATATTTTTTTCAATAAAACGCTCCAGACCAAGTTTATACCCATTTGTTGCAAGTAAAACATGCTCTGCTGTTACACTGCCTTTTTCTGTTATTACTTTCCAATGTGCTCCCTTGCGCCTTACGGTCGTTACTTGTGACTTCTCATAAAGCTTAGCACCAGCATCTTGTGCTCTTTTTGCCAACCCAATAATCAATTTTAAGGGATTTATATGACCGGTATCCGCATCATAAATACCACCACAATAAAAAGTTGATCCAAGTCGCTCAAATGTTTCAGCCTTATCCATAAAAGTAAGCGCGTGATAGCCATAACGCTGCATCGCCTCAATATGCCGTTGATAAGAGAGAAGCTCACGCCTTTTATGAGTTACAGAAAGCTGTCCTCCTATCAAATCACACGGACAATTAGGCATTGTGCATAAAGCTAAAATATCTCTTTTAGCTTCTTCTGCCAAATCAAACAGAGCCTTACTTCGCTCAAAACCATACTTTTTTTCTAATGTTTCTACCCATTGCCGTTGCCCTGTTCCCAGCTGTCCACCATTGCGCCCTGAAGCACCATCACCAAAACGTGATGCTTCAAATAAAACAACATCTACTCCAGCTTTGGCTAAATGATAAGCAGCCGAAAGACCCGTAAATCCGCCTCCAATAATGACCACATCACACTGTCTGTTTTCACAAAAAGAAGGATACGATGGACGTTCTCTTAAAGCATCTTCATACCAAGAAATTCCTGGAGAAATTGAATTATAATCAATCATCGTCATAAAATTTAAACATTCAGCAGGAGATATTCACGCTCCCACGGACTGATTACTTCCATAAAAGTTTCAAACTCTTGGCGTTTGATTGCAGCATAAGTACTGACAAACACATCCCCTAAAATAGCACGTATCACTGTATCTTGTTCAAACAAATTGACTGCCTCAATGAGTCCACGCGGCAACTCAATATTATCAGCGTTTACATTATTTGTCGCTGGCTCATCCGGCTCAATTTTTTGTTGCAAACCAATAAGACCACACGCTAAAGAAGCTGCAAGGGCTAAATAAGGATTCGCATCTGATGAAGGAAGTCTATTCTCAACACGCCGCGCTTGAGGAGCAGAACGAGGAACTCGAAAAGCTGTAGTACGATTATCATATCCCCATCGCAAATTAACAGGAGCCGAATTATCAGGAACAAGACGTCGATAAGAATTCACATAAGGTGCAAGCATCACAAGTACCCCTGGCATATGTTTTTGCAATCCACCAATAAAATGGCGAAAACAGATACTTTCTTCACCATTTTCCTGTGTAAAAATATTCATACCGGTTTTCTTATCAACAACCGATTGGTGAATATGCATAGCAGAACCCGGCTGCCCTTGAATGGGTTTTGCCATAAAAGTTGCATACATATTATGTTTTAGTGCTGCTTCACGAATTGTTCGTTTAAACATAAAAACTTGATCCGCTAATTCAATAGGATCACCATGACGTAAATTAATTTCAAACTGTCCTGCTCCTTCTTCATGAATGAGGGTATCAATTTCCAATCCTTGTGCCTCTGAAAATTGATAAATATCATCAATCAAATCATCAAATTCATTCACACCAGCAATGGAATACCCCTGTCCACCACCAATTGAACGTCCAGAACGACCAACCGGTGGAACTAACGGATAATCAGGATCGGGATTTTTTTGTACCAAATAAAACTCAATTTCTGGTGAAACAACAGGGCTTAAACCCATTTTTGTGTAAAAGTGAACCACCGTTCGTAAAACATTGCGTGGTGTGTAATCCACAACCTGACCATTTTGATACACAAGATCACAAATCACCTGTGCCGTAGGAGCATCTTCCCATGGAACAATGCTTAACGTAGAAAGATCAGGCTCAAGGCGTAAATCACCATCTGCTTTAGGATATTCAAAACCATGACCATCTTCCGGATAATCCCCTGAAATTGTTGCCATAAAAACTGCTGAAGGCAATGCCAATGATGTTTCCGATGTAAATTTTTTAGAAAGCATCATCTTGCCCCGTGGTACCCCTGCTTGATCAGGCGTAATACATTCAATATCCTCTACCTTACGGAAAGCAAGCCATTGTGAAACTTGTTCCCAATTGTGCACACCACGTAAACTTTTGAGAAAACGAGAAACAGGTTTAAAATTCTTACTTTTCGTTTGTTTACCATTTTTTACATCCATAACATACCAACTTTAAAAACAATCAAGTCCTATTCTTATTGTATCAGCCCATGCATAAACGACACGAAAAAAATTTATCAACTGATATTTTGAATAATACTATAAGATCCATCAAGGTAAAAGAACTTTACGCTCAACAAGCTATCCTATCACCATAGTGAAAAAAATGATATTGCACGCGATACATCGGTGCTAACCTTCTCCTTATATAAAACAGCGAGAAATACCATATTGTACGTAATCTAATTCCGATTCAAATAATCATATATAAGCAAACATTGGTGAGAATAATAAAGGCGAGATATTTAATTTCCTTTTGGTTGTCGCAATGCTTAATTAAAAGAAAGGAAACTTTTCTTTTAATATGAAGCAAGTTTTGTAACTCTATTGTTATCCACATAGAAGTAAACACCCTAGGCATGGTGAGTAGCCTTTACAGCTGTGCTTACAAACACTCACCCCGCCATAATATGCGTAAATGTATTTTCAGGATAAGACATACGCTCAACATTTCCGACATGAAACTTAACCATCGCCTGCATAACAGAGCTATCAACCTTGTTCTGAGCGAATGGTACAAACTCTGCACTTATATCAATTTCCACCGCTTGACATTGCACTTCGCACACAATATTTAGAGCTGAGAATCCAGTAGAGCATACCAAATCCAATAGATAGGAATTTTTGCTAATTGCGCCATGCGTGATCCAACATTTGATAGTCTCCAGCCCACTAGGAGGTGTGTTATTTATATCTAAAAAGCCAAAAAATCAGGATATGAGAACACAATAATATCAATTTCCTTTGAACTAAAGTCCTTCATCGTCGATCTTCCACCATCGTAAAATCTTTTTTGTATCAGTTGCTTTCACATACTTTGACTTATGACCTAGTGATACTGTGCAGATTGAGTACACATCCCCAGAGCCCAGATTGTAATTAAGTTCGTACCACTCTGCTCTTTTATAGAAAATAAATAACCATAATCTTCAGATATAATACGCCTAGATTCAATAATTACCGTAAGCTTATGTAAATCACAACCCAATTGTGATAATGCCTCATAAATTTTACGAGGGTATTCGTCATTGATCGTCACGGCATCGCAGAACGCTGTGGAAGTCGGATATCCCCCGCCTAGACTGATAAAACTTTTTTGATCCTTCAATGCGTAAATATCCTTTCCAGCCTTAGTTAAGGTGGATACTATTAACTCAGTCGAATTCAAATTAGAGCCCACATGCAAAGGCGCCCCATTAAGCCTAATCCTATTGGATTCTAGCAAAGATAATGCGGCACGTAACTCCGCCGCAGTCATACCAAAACGCAATCTATCCCCGTTTGCCAGTACATGGCACAATCTCAATGAGATTTTAGGCAATATGTCAAAATGGCGGGCAAGAGCGATGATGTCATGTAATTCGATAATATTATCACACTGGACATTTATATGTTTTCTAATAGATAATTCTATCTCTTCTCGAAGTTTTACAGGGATATCAAAAAATATATATCTACCTTTAAAATCATCTTTTTGCACTAATGATATTTCATAACCAGACGCAAATTCCAAGTCCCAGCAACATAACAATGATGCCCCGCACGTCCATTAAAATACCCTGCTTTTTCTCGCCCTAGGCATTCATAGCCCGACCACGTAAAACAGGATACCAATTACAATATCAGACCATAAGGCTGCAAGAGAAAGTTCTTTTATATTTTTATCTTTACATTGCCTCTTAAACAAGCTCGCCTGTTCATATAAGAAGTTATATGTATAATACATATAACTTCTACAAAAGGAGGATTCATTATGTTCCGTAAAAATCTTTGGTAATACACTAGGGTGATTGGGTCACCAGTCGCCCGTCAATAATATAGTGCGAGTTAAGAAATTGGGGGAGGTAAGTTATGCAACTCGTGGATCATCCTTTTGTGAAGTTCGACCAACTCAAGACGATTTACAACTTCACATATCCGTTATTTCGCACTATTTCAAATGAATTTTACGATTACCTAGACTTTAATAAACTAGCGCACAGTAAGAAAATTCCATAAGCGCGTACCATTTCTCTTTATTTGCATATTCCCTTTTGCGAAACCATCTGTTCCTTCTGTCCCTTTCAGAAAGGAGCCTACAAGCACGTTAAGCAAATCGAATCTTATATGTCAGCGCTTACCACAGAGATCAGAAACAAAGGAAATTTCATTCGCTCGCTTAGAGGGCACATCCGCAGCATCTATATAGGGGGCGGCACACCGTCGCTTTTGTCCGCAGATAATATCCGACACATCGGAAAAGTATTGCATGCCGAATTTGAGCTCTCTTCCTTAGCCGAATTTACACTGGAAAGCGAACCGAAGAGCGTCACACGTGATAAACTTTATGCTGCCCGTGAGATCGGCGTTAACCGGATCAGCTTCGGTATACAGAGTTTCATTGAGCGTTTCCGATCATTGTTTAACCTCACCTCAACACGTGAACAAATCAACAATACCGTGGCTTGGTCACAAGAGATAATTGGACATGTCGGTTTCGACCTACTATATGGCATGCACAGCCAGCAAGCCGAAGAACTATTATACGATTTGAAGCAAGCCAGCGAGCTTCACCCTGAAACCATCAACCTCTATGCAATCAACAATCTGGCTATCACGTCGCAACTGCATAAGTCTTACGCACAAAAAGGGCTAAAGCCATCCAGCCTACAGCATCGACAGATGCTTCGCTTATTTAGCGACATCGTTATGCGCAGCTGCGGCTATGCGCCGTGTAATGGGCATTCCTATATCAAAATTGCCAACAACACTCCTCTAACGCTCGCTAAAACGAGTTCAGCTAATTATTTCCGCTATCACAAATATTTGCATGGTTATCATGACGATTATGTGGTTGGCTTCGGGGCGTCAGCAATGTCGATTCTCGGCTCACTCGTCACACGAGCCAATCCCAGTCGAAGCGGATACATTACCGACATACAACTTAAAGGCAAATCCAAAGTATACTACAATTGGGTATCAGCGGAGCAACAAGCCTCCAAGGCTTTGTGTATGAGGCTACCTTATAACGGTTATGCCAAAAAAGAAAGAATTGACTGGACCGCACCCCCCTCTTTCGTATACAATAACCTACAACAGCTCATAGGTGCAGGTCTCATCGTAGAAAGTGATAACGATCTCCAGCTGACTCAGCGTGGTTGGCAATGGTATTCCAACCTTATGTATTTTCTTCTACCTCAGGCAGATAGGAATATCTTGGACGGCTATGTCGCAAACATGCTGAATACAACCGCCGTACTTGATGGAACAGCGGAAACCTGTATGGCATCTTAAGGAGAAAAGAATGTTCACGCTTTTTGCCAACAGGAACATACGCTATTTTTGCCTAACCGTTAGTCTGCTCGCCTTACTCAGCGGTGCTTTGCGCACTGCCATCCCGCTATTAGCAAGACAATCTGGATATGGCGTAGTCGGAGTAAGTTGGGCGCAAGGTCTCTTCTCATTAGCGTGGCCAATTTTCGGCATCCTTGCAGGCGCTTTACTTGATCGCTGCGACAAAATAAAACTTGCCACCACAGCTCTCCTCATCTTCATGCTACTGCATATTGTCCTGTTCATACTGCTCATGATACAGATTGCTCCAGCCGAACAAATTTTCTTCTATGCAACCATTGCTGGATTCATCGTCGTTTCTGCCGAAGCTTATATAATGACGATTCCACCACTTATCATGGAGGGAGAGCGATTGATGACCTTCTACTCAATTGTCTTGTTTTTAGATTTCGGGGTCTCCTATTTTCTTGCCCCTGTCATAACAAGCAGCATTTTAGGGCATGGCACACTGCTATTTCTTGGCTTGTTAATCGTGCTTTTTATCACATTGATTTTTACCGCTCGCCGTGCTGTTCCGACATCGCCAACACTTGATAAAGAAAACATCACTTTCCGTTATATTATTGCCGGCTTTCGTTTCATTTTTTCAAATCGGCATCTTACCTCCCTTACATTACTCACATTCTTTCTATCGGTGGTATTTGGAGCATTCCTAACCTCGTTCATCTTCTTCGTTACCGACAGTCGGTATCTGGGCCTACATAGCAGCCAATATGGCGTGATGTTTGCGGCCTACGCGCTTGGAACAATGGCAGGTGCCCTATTTGCGCCGCGTATACGTTATGCACCGGTGCGCCTAGCTGTTCTCACTGACGGTTTAGGAACGGTTGTCTTGCTGCTGATTCCAGCCTTTTCAAAAAGTGCTGTCGTCGTATGGGGCGTCACCTTTATCGCTGGCGTTGGAGCAAGTTTATGGTTTATTGGTGTTACCGCCTTCAGGCAGCGCCTCACACCAAAGCAACTTCTCGGGCGAGCTAATTCTGCTTTTCGGGTGATAGGCTATGCTGGAATGCCGGTCGGAAGCTTTTTGGTCGGCGTCCTTGGTTCTTTTATATCATTGCAGTTTGCTGCCGCCTTTATCGCTGGACTACTATTGGTGGCTATCGCGATAACGCTTCCATTTCTTTGGCAGGCTGATCATATAAACACACCCAATCCTGCCACGAGGTAACAGCTGCTTTTTAAAAAAGACACGGTCAAAAAAGGCACACATACCCTATTACGCAATCGATTGATCTGTTCTTTGGACGAGGAAATTATAACCATAATGGCTGATAGAGCCAGCGGCACTATAGAAGCAGCCAAACAAGCGCTAAAGACAAAACAGCCCCTTTACGTTGCATTGGGCGATGATCCAACGCCTATATGAAGGATGCAGAGAGCTTATAGCGCACAGAGCGCAATTCTTAACTAAAAACTCCGCCCTAGCAATGCCTACTTATACTCCAGTTAATCCGTCACCCGCTGGACATCAAATGCCTCACCCCTTTACCGCTCCTCAAAATACATTTTGTTGCACTTACGCGCCGTATTCTTCCTTTGTAATTAAAAGACCAGCCCTCCTTTCCTAATTTAGGATCTCTGCCTACACAACGAGCAACAGATGCGACCATATATGCAATCACGCCTTAGGGCCTGCATAATAGGAAGCTTAGTTCGAGAGATTCATAAAGCCTATATCCCAATAAATTTTCCACCCAATCCACCTTTTAAAAGGGCGGATTTATATAAACCGTTAGAGCAAGCTATGAAATCCTTAGGTGTATTAGAAATAATTGGCTGTTTTTACCTCAGACCAATGTTGATTGACTTTTACTCGTGCATATACGCAAGCGGTGCTACTCTTTTCTCAGATAGAAAGGACATAATCGTTACCATCTGACCTATTATTGTTTGAAAATAAAGAACAAGTATCAGTGCGACTGATGATATTGAAGAGCTATCTCATTTGTGGCTGTACTTAATTACGGCATTGGGAAGCTAGACACGCAATCCCCCATTTCTGCGCGCCTTCTGCATGATATTCATAAGATTTTACGCGGTACGTCCAAAAGCCTTGGCTAATTTCGCAAAGCACAAAATTAGCTTGGCGGTACGCAATTAAAGACAGCGTCATTCGTGCCGCCCACTCCTACCACAGCCCCCCACTCTTTCTACCACCATCCCCCGCTTAGAATCGCGCCAACTCATCACCGGTGCCTCGTTAAACACCACACCAGTCTCAAGGGCGGTAAAATGCGCCTTGCCACATTTAATCTTCAGCATTTCTTTAAGGCGCAAATCAAACTCGCTATTCGTTCCTTTTGTTTCCAGTACAAAATAAAGCTTTTGCGCGCCATCTCACTCTAAAACACCCCCAAATCCGGCGTGTAAGAGCCTATGAGCGCCACGATTTTAAAGCTCCTTGGCAATTTAAAAAATAATTTTACTTCGGAGGCATTATCATTAATTTTGCGCAAATTCTTTCTCAATATTACTCTTATAAACCCCACATGATCATATACACTCTTCTCATTGACCACCGCCGGCCATATGATCGCCTTTTCCGACCTAATTTTACAGATATGGGATCAATCTCATTGTGATGCGCACATCCAGAGATTATTTTATCCTCTGCATTAGAACCAAAAACATGAACAATACGCAGAGGCTTCGGTAAGAAGGCCAACCGCTCAATCTCAACCTACACGAAAATGCATGTGCAAGCGAATGCCCCCCCATAATATGCAATATTTCAAGCCTGTCCAGAGGGGTACCCCTTTTAAAAATTGTGCCTATGGCTTATAATAATCTCCAAAATATACATTTAGCCCTTGTCTGAAATAACTCAATTTTGGATTGATGAGAACGAAAACGCGCTGCGATAATCACGTTGTTCAGCCCTAATAACCGGCGAAGGGAGCCAATATTCCTGCACCACCAATGACTAAATAACGGTATTTCCTATCATTTTTGATCATATCCTCCACCCTTATTGTACATTTTATCAGCAAGATGTGCGCAGCAAGCCCGTACATTTACGCTGCTAAGTCTCCGTGTGCGGTTTTCATTCTCAAACGCAAAATCATCTTTAGCCGAAGCAACTTGATATTGCAGCGCCTGTCCATAAAGCGTATGCACAATTGGTACCAAATATACACAGGGCAGTGCGCATTTTGGGTTATATTGTCATGAGAGAGATGACCAAAAACTTTATCCCAAAAGCATTATACTCTAAATTATCAAGAGCATTCTTCAATCCCCCTGAATAAGACCCGTGATAAACAGGGCTTGCAAGAATAACATCGTTAGCGTCTGCGATTGTTTTGACAAATGCATGCGTTTTAGCATCACAATGGTAATGACTTATAAAAACAACAACTTTTTTAAATGCCTCCTCAACGGCGTATGAATATAAGCACGTTTTTTCTCGTCATTTTTTAAGGTATTAAACTCTTCCAATCTACCGAACTTACTCTTAAATTGTAGCCGAATGATTTTAATAAACCCATATTATTTTAAAAACTCAACAAATAATATTGAGGCTACAATCAAAGACACTTCTTTTCAATATTAAGCAAGTTTTGTAACCTATATTGTTATCTCCATAGAAGTAAAAACAGCCTCTATGGATGGTGAGTAGCTAAGCCTTCACAGCTAGTGCTTTACAAGCGCTTTTATAACACTCACTCTGCCCCAAACATAGGATTGCATTTTATTAAATAACCCACGCGCATATAATTAAAGAGAGAAACGATTAAGCTTGCACCAATCATGCCAAGCCAATAGCCAATAAAGTCATATTCAAAAAAATTTGCCATTAGCGCTCCCCCAAATAGGCCTAACCCCCAATAACTTATTGCTACAACAATTGTTGACCAAAACGTATCAAGCAAACCCACAAGTATGCCATTGAGCATAGCTCCTAAAGTGCCAAAAGCAAAAGACAATAAGATGAACGGAAGCAACTTCCAAGAGAAAACAACAACGCTGTCTTCAGAAATATTAAAGATGGTTGTAAGGATAAATTCATAAGAGAGATAAACAACCACTGATAAAAATAAGACATAAGCTACAGCAAAAACTGTGACACTCATACGCAGCTGTTTTAGAGCCATATTATTCCTATCTGCTCTATACCACGCTGCTATTGTCGCGGCTGCGCTGGAAATCCCCAAAGCCACCACAGAAATAAGCATATCGAGTCGCATCCCTATCGTATGTGCGGCCAAAGATTCGATCCCATAAGCCGTAATCATGAATGCAATAACCGAAGGAAAGCCCTCCGCAATAAGAATACGTATACCAATAGGTAGCCCTACTCGCAGCAATTTTATTATTCGTGAAATCTCTAACTTTGGTCTCAAATAATTAAAGCAAAAAGAATGAAAAGCAGAATTGCGGGACAAAATTATTGCTGCTGCAATAACAATTAAAATACGGATCAAACTGCTCGCAATTCCTGCACCAAAGACACCTAATCCGCTTGCAGAACCTATACCAAAAATAAGCAGCCAAGAGATAAAAAAGTTCACGATGATAGCCGCAAGCATAACCCAGGTTAAGGGCTTTGGATTACCAATTGCTGACAGTAATCCCCGGCTATTCACATAAAGATAAAAAAACACCACTCCTATAGCAGCACCACTATTATATTCCTGCGCTATATTGGCAATTGTCCCATCTTGGCCGAGAAAACACAAAATATTCCTCGTGTTGAGTAAAATGATCGCACTCATCATTCCAATCACAAGGGAAAGCCATATTCCTTGATCAAACCATGCCTTTAATGCATATCTATCTTGTCTACGAAAACTTTCCGCAAGTTTTGGTGCAACCGCGGTAATAATACCTAGCCCAAACAACATAACAAAACTAAATATACTCAGAGCTAACATTGTACCACTCAAGGCTTGCACGCCTAAATGCGCTACAAGCGCTGCATCTGTGAAGGAAATCATCATCTGAAAGATAAACCCAACAGCCAGAGGCATGCCAAGAGAGAGCAATTGCTTCATCACAACAAACATTGTGAAATATCTTTCCATATTGAAGGGCATATTAAGCTCGGATCTTTTAAACAAAACACATTGATTTTTTCCGTAAAGTCTTTCCATCGCAAGTCTTGTGTAAAGGATGCATAATGAGAACGCATTAAGGTAAGAGGAGATGCCCAGTTCTTAAAAAAGAAGCGCAATGCACCTTTATTGGTTTTTTGGACTTTATGCCATGCGTTTTTTTGTACAATATTATGCCCCCAAGCAACTACAGTCATTGATAAAAGATCCTCAGCGAGCCGTTTGTTCGTCTTGTATATCCATTTTTAGTATTTTTAATCAAACTTTTTGGTACTGCAAGTAATACACCTGTGCTAACCTTTGCTTACTCGCTGCTTACATACGTAAAAAAACAAAGCCGACCAAGTTGTCAAAAAACACAGGCATTAGCATTTTTACAATCCATTGTGCCTATACACCAATTAAAAAAGAGCATTTATGATACATAAGGCACCTCGATGCCCCACCGCTTTACGATCTAAAATTATGAAACTTTATTTCAACAACCAACGCACAATATTTTACGGACGCAAAAGCACCATCTAGCACTCACTAGGAGAGCATTCTATAACTATACGCACCATGTCCACATCACAAAACTATAGAGACTTCATATGAATGATTGCCCTCTCCAAAAATAATAATTTTGTCCACCTCCGAATCCAATCTGAAGTATTCATTTAACAACACATCAATATCATATCCTCTTGATATGCTCGTTCGCGATATTTCTGGCTAATAGCCGCACAATCATTTGATGTATTCAAATCGGTAAGCATCTCTACTAAAAACGATGGACAGCTATTAATTTCGACTCAATCCATATAAGATGACCCACACACTATTCTTTCCTGTGTCTTTATGTAAGTCACAGGCAAGGCCCTATTCAACTGTATCTTCACTCTCAGACCTCTTCGTTTTTTATTAACTTTTTATCAGTATAAAGCCAGGCCAAATTAAGCGGGATAATTGAACATATACACACCAAGGCAAAACAAAAAGCTGCTTCTATACAAACATTATTTGCCAACCAACCAATCAGCACAAGCGCTAAAATACCCAAAATACGCGCAAGAAAACTAACAATGGATAAAACCGTATTTGCATTCTTTTGTTGAATATGTTTAAAAAACTCTGCTTCAAACTGCGTCATAGGAACAGAAAAAAAACTATGAAATACGGTGAATAAAATAATAGGAGCCCAACTGTTTGCAACGAGGAGCAGAGCAAGCATAATAACAGCACTCAGGACGAGTGAGCACAAAGTTATCGCCATAGGAGCGTATTTTTGCATAAGATATTTAATTACAAAGCGATTAAATAAGTATTTTACGAGAGTATAAGACACAAAGCACAGGCCAAGAATAAGAATTTTAGTCTTTCCTGTTGCATTGTCTAATACTCCTGTCTGTCCCAAAATAAAAGGTTGCCAAAAATGAAATATTGGCTGCAATGCAGCAACAATAAAACCACATATCAATATATAATATAACCCGATTTTTGAGGTAACTAAATAAGTAAAAGCTTCTGTTGCATGCAACAAAGAACCCGATTTTATTGGCTGACTACCCGAAACGGATGCAATAGCTATCCCCGTCACCCGACTAAACAAGAATACAAGCACGAGAAACCCGAAAGAACAAAAATAATATGCCGACTGATAATTATCCATACACAAAACAATAAGAACACCTAGCGCACCAGCAACCATATTCATGAATGCCGTTAGTTCCCGTTTATAGGCATTTACTTGGTGGTAGATCAAACTACCCTTGTATCCACCGCCGTCGATTAAGCCTTTAATCCATGTGCTATCAGCGCCAGAGCATAAAGCAAAGCCTAAAGCATAAATAATTTCTGCCGGAATTAAGACAGAAAGATTAGGCGCGTAAATACATAAAAAGAAGAAGAGCGAAAAAAAGAAACATGATAAGATAACATTTTTTTTAACGCCAATTTTATCTCCTAAAATTCCACAAGGCACTTCAAAAATACAAATAGCCGCGCTAAATACAATTTGTAATAAGGCTAACTGTGCTATACTAACGCCCATAGACAAGAAAAAAAAAGCATGGAAGGAACCTGTAATCAGCCGAACCCCGCTCATTGCCCCACAGCCATAGAGCAACTTTTTAACTTCATAATCTATCGTCATTAATATATCCAAAAGCTATAAAGCTGGCAGCTTTTTTGCCGCCAGCTTTGTATATTTTAAAACTTCAATTCATAGAAGCGCCTCAAGCAGCCATTTTCTGCTCACTTGCTCGGGCTTTGAGCGCAGCAACATCAACCCGTTTAATTTTTTTTCAGGGGTTTATACATATCTTTAGTTTTCATAACTTTACCTCCTGTATTAAATGAAAACAATTAAATTCAACATGAAGTGTACATTATAACTACCTTTTATCAATTTATTATTTTGATATAAAAAGCTTTTCTCCCCTCCCCCTTAAGTATTTCATGCTCCAATCATTCTGTAACAACCACCGCAGCACTTGGAAACTCATGCGCCCCTTCGGGCAAAGTACGCTTATATTCACGCCAATTTATCACCGGCTGGTCGTTAAACGCAACGCTCGTTTGCAGTGCAGCAAAATGCGCTTTGCCGCATTTAATCTTCAGTATTTCTTTAAGTCGCAAATCAAACTCGCTATTTGCCCCTTTTGTCTCCAGCACAAAGTAAAGCTTTTGTTCGCCATCTCGCTCTAAAAAAACTGCCCAATCAGGCGTATAAGAACCAATGGGAGTGGCTATTTTAAAACTTCTTGGTAGTTTAAAAAACAATCTGACTTCAGGATCATTTTCAAGACTTTGTGCAAACTCTTTCTCCACACTGCTTTCATAAACCACATGATCATACACACTCTTCTCACTCACAACAGCTGTACGCTCTAAATTTGCCACAAGCTCTTCACTGGTAAAAAGCTCTTGCACACTATATTCTTGCCCGACCAGCTTTAAATATTTAATGCCATCAATTGTAAGATTAACATGGGTTTTATTGAGTATTTCTTCTATGCGCTCTAAAAAAGCTTGTGGATTTTTTACAAACTCATGCTCACGGCCACTCTTGGTCAAAATACCAATAATTGTCTTTGTGGTTAATTTCAGCTTTAAGGTCAAATAATGTACAATGTTCGGCAGTGCACAAAAACTATAATCAAGCGCACTCTGCTTTAATAACTGCTCTTCATAGGTCACACCAGCACTATCCAGTTCTATCTCTGCTGTCTGATAAACCAAATGCGCGGGCGCAACTGGCGCCATTTTTTCCACTGCATCCACTGCTTTGGCAACAAACTCTGTGCGATCAAGCTTTGCACGATAAGTGGTCTTTTTATTGATCTTTTCCCACAAGGCCAAAAACTCTGGTGAAGCCACTGTTTGCTTTTTAAGCTTAACCCGCACCTCGCGCGTAGCATTACGAATAATCGGCATGGCTTGGCTCGCTTCTAGCGCCTGCAGCACAGCCTGCTTCTGCCCTTTACTAAAACGTTCACTTAAATCTAACGTCCCAGTCGCCCATTGCGCTTTTAATGTATCTGTGATTTTTCCTGCTGATGTAAGCAAGGCTTTTTCACGCAACTCAACCAATATATCAGCAGCCTCTTGCGAAGACAGAATTTTTGTTTCTGTCACAGTTGTCATATAAATCAGATCTTGCAGCGTCTCAACATTAATAAGCGCGCCCGCATCAGTTTTTTTCACAATTTCTTGACGCAATTCGCGTGGCATTTCCTCCGCCCCTATAGCATCAAATTCGCTCGCTACTAAATCTTGATCTACTTTAACGACACCTGCCTCATCAATAAAATCTTTTGCAACAAGTATTTTAACAATTTTTTGTGCTTGCGATACTTCCACTTTAGCGGCCACATATTTTACATCTTCATAAATACGGCCAACCAAATGCTCCATCTGCAATGTACCAAGTTTATAACCAATATCCGCCTCTAATTCTTTTTGCAATGTACTCACAAACTCAGCAAAGCTTTCATTCACCATGACATGCAGCACATTTATATCTTTATCTTCTACCTGTTCACCGTGTTGGTTTACGCACAAGCGCAAACCGCGGCCAATCTTTTGCCGTACGGTAAAATTCGATTTTTGCTCAATCAACATACACACTTGAAACACATTCGGATTATCCCAGCCTTCTCTCAAGGCCGAATGCGAAAAGATAAAACGCAAGGGGCATGCAAAAGATAATAACCACTCCTTATCACGCATAATCGTGTTATAAGTGTCATCATCAGCTTGGCTGTCACCCTTTGTATCCTTATAGACGCCTTTTTTGTCTTGCGAGAAATAACCGCCGTGCACGTTTCGAACATTTTGTGCAAACTTAGTTCGCAAGGAGGCATATTTCTTTTTCGCCAACAGCTCTTCATAACATTCTTCAAACATACGCTCATAAAGTGCTGGCTCTTCATCAGAGCTACGATATTTAGCCACCTCATCAATAAAAAAAAGTGATAAAACTTTAATCCCTAAAGGCGCAAGCCGCAATTCTTTATCTAAATGTGTTTCTATAGTGCGATAAATTTGCGCGCGTTTAAGCTCTATTGTATTCACATCACCAAGGGCGTGGCCAAATTTGACAATTTCAGTATCAGAAAACTCAACAGCTTCATCCCCCGCCATGCAATTGATACCCGAAACAATATAACCCCTATAAAGCTCACGCCCGCCCGTAACGCGATACAGATCATCGCCTTGTCTCACTGTAACTGTTTTGCGGCTCACAGTGCCATTCTTTCCCGCAATATCCAACTCTAAGCGCGCCTTAAAGCCATGTTTGTGAGATACGGATTTCAAGGCAATATAGGGACGGTTAAAATTTTGCTCTATCTGATTAGAAGAAACACAAATTTGCTTTACCAGTCCTTTTTTATAAGCATCAACAGGTGTTAAACGATATAAAAGATTAATCTCATCTTTATGCGTGGCACTATAGCGGAAAACACAAAGCGGATTAAGGCTCGCAATAGCCTCCTTCGCTTTTGCTGTATTATCCACCGATTGCGGTTCATCTATGATCACAATCGGATTTGTATCTTGGATATAGCGCATAGCACTTTCGCCATTCAGTCTATCTTGCGGAAGGTTGATAATATTTTCTGCTTTTTTAAATGCATCAATATTGATAATCATAATTTCAATATTGGTAGAGCTTGCAAATTGGCGAATTTGCGAAAGATCTTTTGAATTATAAATAAAATAACGATAGGGCAGATTATCAAACTCTGCTTGAAAATGCTCCCTTGTTACCTGAAGTGATTTATACACCCCTTCGCGAATAGCAACACTTGGTACGACAATAATAAATTTGGTAAAGCCATAGCGTTGATTTAACTCAAAAATCGTCTTGCTATAAACATAAGTTTTGCCTGTTCCCGTTTCCATCTCAATAGAAAACTGCTTTTGCTCTAGCGTCTTACTCGCCAAGAGTTTATTGTTCTGTTGCACCTCTTGTAAATTTGCTAATATGCTTTCATCACTGATCAATAATTGATTACCATAACCAAATTCATTTAACGCTAATTGTCCTTGTTCTGAATGCAAGAAAATAGAAGAATTCCGTCGTGGTTGGCCTTTAAATAAATCAATGACGCTTTTAACCGCATCATTTTGAAATTCTTGTTGTTTAAATTTAAGTTTCATATCGCCGCCCCAATCGTCTCTCTATAGTTTAAATTTTATCAAAACTTACTTCATTGTCTTTAAAGATAAAGTCGCAATTAATAAGCGCCTCATCACTTTTAAAGGCCGCATCAAGCGCTACGATTTTTACGGGCAAATACTTTATCATCTCTTCCGCATCTTCGGGTTCAAAGGGCGGGTCTATGGCTATAATTACCAAGACATCGCCTTCGCTCTCGCCTATATAATAGAATTTTTTGCCATTGATTGGTAAAGGGTAAATTTTTAAATCCAGTGGCCAACCATATTTAAGTATGATTTCGAAGATAATATCTTGATGAGAGCGCTCGGGATTCACCCCCTGCAAAATATGATCCAAGCGCATTTGCAATTGTTCTTTAACATCAAGTGCATTCGGATCAATCGGGCTATCGTCCCATATGGAAAAGTTGGAACTATCGAGCTCTAGAACGCGAAATCCGGTGTCTAGAGGCTGCTCACTTGTGAGTTCTGCTTCATGCTTTTGCTTGATTTGTGCACCAGCGCGGCGAATACGTTCAATACCTATATCGCAGATAGTTTTATAACCAGTTTTATAGGCTTCGCTCTTTTCATCACATAATTCAGGCAATTGCACCATGATGAATTTGCGATTACCACCATCTTCGGCATTCAAAGCCATCACTGCATGCGCTGTTGTACTAGAGCCAGCGAAAAAATCGAGAATGATGTCGTTGTTTTGAGAATCAGTTGCAAGAAGCAACATTTTTTTTAACAAATCTACTGGCTTCGGGCTATCAAAATAAGCCCCCCCTAATAAAGCTTTTAAAGCTTTTGTTGCCTCTGCTGTATAAAATTTTTCATCCCACCAAGATGTAGCTACTCTCCGCGATTGCAATGCTTTTTCTTTATAATATTTTTGTTGGAGACCATTTGCTGTTTTTACAATCAACCCTTGATTGTATTTTTCTTGCATTGTTTCTTGGGAATAGCGCCAATAACCCGTTACCCCCTCAAACGTATAATACGGATTCCCCTTAGCTGCCCCACCAGGTCCATCTACGGGAATCAGCTTATATTCGCCAGTAGCGTCTTTCTGGTTGAAGCCTTCCGTTATAGGAGGTAGACCAAACTTATGTCGTTGAGAAAAAAGCGTAGCTATGTTTTTTGCGTATACTAAAATAAAATTGTGACTAGACGATATTATTTTATCATTAGATATAGACGCTCGGGACTTATGGCAAATTTGAATAACAAAATTCTCTTCGCCAAAAACCTCGTCGCACACTTTGCGCAAATTGTGCACCTCGTGATCATCTATTGAGATAAATATCACCCCATCGTCACGCAATAAGGTCTGTGCCAAACGCAAGCGCGGATAAATCATATTGAGCCAAGCCGTGTGAAACCGGCCCATTGTCTCAGGGTTCGATTTTGTCGTTTGGCTCGTCACTTCCTTATATCGCGCCAATGGGTCTTTAAAATCATCACCATAGATAAAATCATTACCCGTATTATAGGGCGGGTCTATATAGATCATCTTCACTTGGCCAAAATAAGCCCGCTGGATAAGTTTTAACACTTCAAGATTATCGCCCTTAATATAAAGATTATGTGTATTATCAAAGTTTACGCTCTCCTCGCGCTTCGGGCGCAATGTCGCAAATGAAGGCTTTTGAGCAAGCTTTAAACTTGCTCCTTTGCCCTTCCATTCAAATTTGAACTTCTCAAAATCATTATCAATATATTCGCCGCATAGATTAAGAAGCTGATCTATATTGAGCTTTCCCTCAGAAAAACATTGCGGAAAGGCTGCTTTTAACTTTTCTATGTCTGGATTAACTGGACTTTGACTCATGCCCTCTATTTTATCTTCACCTGCTATTATACTCATCTTTGCGCTTCTCCGTTACGCTTAGTATAAAATATGTCTATGAATATTTCTTTTGTACGTCGCAATTCCTTTTATCCTATTTATTTCTGTATCCTCTGCAAATTTACTTTCATGAAAAGTGTCGTATAAGCTGTTCTCTTTATTTTTTAAAGTTTCTTGTGCTTGTTTTATTTCTTTTTGCTTACGCAAGTCAGCTAAATAAATTCGCATTACCACATTTTGATCATTTTGCTTTTCTTTGATTTACTTTGCAAAAGCAATAATTTCGCGCTCTAAATTAGCCGCTGTTTGGCATAATAAAGACAGCGATTTTATATTTTTTCTTGTGTGCTATTATGGCACTTACAAATATTATCAATAAGCTTATCAATTGGCACAAGCACATCCAAGTACTATCACTGCCAACGAAAACATAAATTTCTTCATCATTTATTTCGACGCAATAAAAACCATTTCACAAGGGATTATGTCAGCATCCACTTCTAGTTTTCCCTTGTCCGCACAAGCAAGATTTGCTAAAATACCTTTTACGGAAGGTAAAATAAAAACACCCTCAAACGCCCACCAGCAGGCTGAAAATCCTTCCCATGCCATAAAACGCTTTGCCTTTATAGGTTTTATACTGTGTGTCAGATTCATAATAAAATATAGCTCTTATCATTTTGTCCCTGAGTGATTTGTATTGCCTTATCAATCATATAATTAGGCTCATGTACAAACCATGCTTTTACAATCTGCCATAGGAATGTATTAATCTCTTGCACTCGCTCCTTAAATATATTGCGGCATGATTTTTACATTATCAGCAACGTTGGTATTAATTGCCAACCTTCATGACGGTAAGCTTTAACAAAGCTTTCGTCTGCTTCTTTTTGTCGTCCCGTTAGTTAAACTCTTGCTTTAAACCTTCTTCGGTTTTACGTCTATATATAGCGCCGCGTATTGGTTTTATCGCTTGTTTAAGCACCTTTCTTGTCCCCTGTCATCCTCTCATCCCCGCCTTACAAGGCCAAAAAACAAATGGCTATTCCAATTGATGCCGGTAATATGCTTGGCAATAACTTTCAAGCTTTTGTAAATCTTGCCCTCATTGATAGCCTTTTGGCACCACAAGCACATGCTGGGTTTGTCCTAAATAATCGTCACTGAAATAAGTGTGCCATAAGGCTTTGGGCTCCTACATTGACGTATACTTTACTGTGGCTATTTCTTGCTCTAATTGTTTACAACTCATTGTCTAATCCTCTCAAACACATGAATGTTCTATTTCCTCGATTAGTCCAGAAAATAGTGTGTGTTCACAAAGTCAGACAAAAGTGCAATTTATTCTTTTGCATTGGATAGCTCAACTCCCTCCACGCTTAGAACCAATAAACCTAAGCTTATTGCTGCTATAAGTTTACCGCGCACCCAAAACGAGAAATTTATATCCTATTGAAAAAATAAATTTAGAAGATCCCTTCTTAAACAAAGTCTCGACTAAATAAGATGGTTTGGGCATTTTTAGCAAAAGAGATAAAAATTCACTATCTCAAGGATCTTAACTACGTTATCGATCATACGCAAAAAAGGTGAGAAGTGCAGATTTCTAAAAGAAATGATAATAGTCTTATAAAGAGAAATGGTACTGCAAGCGATACATCGGTTCGAACGTTCTCTTTAAAAACACACCGTAATTACAAGCGGCTTCAAAAAACAGCCTTACTAATATAATATTAGCTAGAGGGTTACATGTATATCGCAATAATAATGCACTCATTCCCGCAAGAGTGCTCCACATATTATGGCGTAGACTGTACAAACTCTGCCGCTCTTGCATACTCAGGCGTAAGGCCACTTAGTCGTATAGCAGCCGCAGTTTCAACGTAAAATAGCGGACGCTTCTGTATCATAATACTTGACAGAAGCATCAACAGCTAAGGATATAGGAACTAATTTGGATTCTTTCGAAATGCTATATATAAATTTAATGTGCCGCCCCACAACACACCACCAGTAAACCCACTTAAAAGACCAAAAAGAAGGTTAAAATCAAATGCATATTTCAAATCAGGTACAACCTTGAGAAAAACAATCAATGTGAATTTGATGACAAAAGCGATAAGAATAAATGTCAGCGTCAACGGCGTACCAGGCAGAATAATGAAATCCGTTCCCTCTTTGATTTTTAAACGCGCAGTAGCACGCCAGAGCAACCAGCCAACGCCAAAGCCGATCATCAGCCCTGCCAACATTGCGATTGCTCCCCAGCGTGGGAAAGCCAGCTGGTTAATCACATCGCTTGCGCCCAAAAAAAGAAAGACTAACGGCAAGAGAAAAAGGCGGTAAACCTTCGTTTCCCTATCTTTCAATGCGATTATTCCCCTCGCAATGAGAAAAATAAGCAAAATCCAAGCCCATAAAGGGGTTCCGGTCAGAATGTTAAACAATGACATATTATGCTCCATGATGTTTGATGCGATAAAAATATTGCATGATGTTAGGAAGATATTTAGAAAAAAGAATACCAGTACAAATTAAACCCATAGTGACCAACCAAATCTGCGGGGTCCATGTAAAAAAAGCCACTAGAAGGCCATTGGCAAAAAAGATGATTACCCAAATCCATGTAATATATTTATTGATGAGATAAAATAGGATATGTTTGCGTTTTTCTTCAGAAACACCAGCACTGGCATAAAAAATGGTAAAGGGTTTCTTTACCAGCAAGCTAATCAATGAAACCAGAGCAAGTGACAGATAGCAAAAAACTGTGGGGTAGTTCAGTAAAAGTGTAGACCATCCAGCGAAATAATTAACAAACAGGACAATAACTGTCAGAATGTTAGTAATCATCACGGGTTCTCCCTGCCGGACAATTTTAATATTCACAGCAATAATGAACAATGAAATCACAGTTAAGATGAGAGAGCGTTCGACCAGAGTTAAAAAGTTTCCATTGATAACCCAGGAGTAAATACTCCACGGAATAAAAGAGATTATTATGTTAAACATGGCGCATCCTCCTTTTTATATTTGATAGAAAACTTACCGCAAGTGCTTCGTTTTTTAGTTTCCGTATGAATATAAAAAACGCCACCCGGTTCATACTCTGTATCCTGTTTAATGGTCAACTGATAGGTATCTCCCGGATAAACTGCTTCAATGAACTTTACTTTTTTCAGCGCAACAGATGCGATATTTTTTGTCCTACCCTGCGTGGCTAAAGCCAGAACCATCTCAATCAATAGTGAACCAGGACATACGGCGCGGGAGGGGAAATGTTCCTCAAAAAGCGGGTGATGCGCATTAAAGGAAAAAGTACAAGAATCTCCGGTTACGGAGGAAATCTTACATAAATCGCCTAGTAATGGAAGAGCGGCTTTCTCAGAACACGAGCTAGGGAAGCAGACCTTACTGACAATGATGATTGCCTGCGCAATAACGGCCCTGCCATTGTCGCATGGGCTGGACTTACAGTGAATACGGTAGGCCTCATTAATGCGTTCAATATGTCCTTCAACGCATAACCGATCGCTATCAAAATGGGTGGTAGAGAAAAACTGTTCAACCATAACAGGGAGATAGCGATAAGTGAGATCCGAGTTTTTAGCCACCACGGTGGCGAATCGAACTGAAAACTGATGCAAGGCTTCGAGTAACAAGCCCTGTTTCAAATAGTTATGGGCTAAATTCCAGTGAGAAATATCGATTTGCCCGCAAGCACGCATCGGTGCGGTTAAGGTAATACTCTGACATATACCCAAGAAATTTGGCTCGGTGTGATGCTTTATAGCCATAATTGGGAGACCTTTTTATATTTTTCTCTTAAATCCTTTGATGATAAACTGAAGGAATGAGTGCTAAACCGCGCTTGATAGTGCGCGAGAAGTATCGGCATACGACAAACGAAAAAAGCCAACAATCCCAGCTCAGGAGCAGCCCGATGTTTGCTCATGATGCTTGCAATTAGAAAATCGACATTGGGTTGCTGTCCTGTATTGTCCGAAATAGATCGCGCAAGCGAACTGAAGGGGCGCATAGGCGCCTGAAAGCGTAAAAAAAAAGAAATCAACCCAGACATCCCGTTGCATAATCGGATGACCAAACCCTAGCCAGGGTTTGTCTTTGCAATAATGCGTTACCGCCACCTCAAGATTCTCGATTTCAATCTCATGGAGGACACTAGAAAGTCGCATGGCAGCATATTTGCAGGCTCCTATATGCGCGAGACCAGTAGCACAAAATCCACCGATTAGTGCAGAAATGACGTCTCTCTTGGTACGGTTGGTGGGATTTGAACCTACGACCTCTGGTGCCACAAACCAGCGCTCTAACCAACTGAGCTACAACCGCATAAAAAGAAAATGTATCATAAATGTTCACGATTTCGTAAACATTTATTCTTACGCTTATGTGACATAAGGAAAATCAACAAAGTTTGCAAGCCCCTTTAAAAAAATCTCGCAATTTTTTGTGAAGAAAAAAGCGTTTTTTTACAAAGGAAATTTTGCCCAATGTTCAAGACTATGATCACGATAGCTTTTTATGTTATCAACTCCATCTTGTTGCATCATCTGCAAAATCTCTTGCAGAATAGTTATGACAAGATCTGGACCTTCATAAACCATCCCACTATATAATTGAATTAAATCTGCACCAGCTTTTACTTTTTCCAAAGCGGTTTGTGCGTCCTTTACACCGCCAACACCAATAATTGCAATCTCCTTCCCTAATTTTTGACGCATTTTTGCAAGCACAATAGTAGAACGCTCAAAAAGTGGACGTCCAGAAAGCCCACCCTGTTCATTACTGAAGTGACTATTGCTAAGCCCCTGGCGTGAAAGAGTTGTGTTAGAAACAATCAGTCCATTAAAATCAGAAAGTTTTATTTCTTCAGCAACATCATCTAATTCTTTCTCTGATAAATCGGGAGCAATTTTTAAAAAAATAGGAATGGAGAATCCATGCTTGTTCTCTTGCTCATTTCGCGCTTTCGAAACTGCACTCAACAAAAGATGCAAACTGTCACGGGCCTGTAAATCACGTAAACCTGGTGTATTAGGAGAAGAAATATTAACCGTAAAATAATCAGCAACATCATAAAAATGAACAATACCAACAGTATAATCATCAATCTTATCGACCGTATCCTTATTGGCTCCAATGTTGACTCCTATAACACCAGTTTTTTTACACGCACGCAATCTATTGTAAACAACTTGATGTCCGTCATTATTAAAGCCCATTCTATTAATAATCGCTTCATCTTCTTTTAAACGGAAAAGCCGTGGTTTAGGATTTCCAATCTGAGGCTTTGGTGTCACTGTCCCAATTTCAGTAAAACCAAATCCTAAACGAAAAATACCATCTACAACCTCTGCATTTTTATCAAACCCCGCTGCAAGACCAATAAAATTTTCAAACTCAAGACCAGCAACAGTTACACACAAACGTTTGTCGATAACCTTTTGATAACCATTTAATCCACTTTTCAGCCCGAGAATCGCTAAACCGTGTGCTTGCTCTGGATCCAACATAAATAAGGCAGAACGGCCAATACAACGAAAAAAACTCATTAATCCTTCTCCACAACATAAAAATGATCCATCGCACCTCACCTATATCTTTTAACACAAAAGATTTCCAATCAAAGAGAGCATATTATCCAAATAATATTCCCCTTCTAGAAGAAAAATCATCATATAATAGCCATACATGTTTATATTGATATATACTGTGTAAAGAACTTTTTATTCTTTAAAAATGTTTCTCTTTTTCGACATTTTTTAAAGATTAAAATATGAATCCTAATCTTATAAAATGCAGCATGAATTGAAACATCAATGGCTCTTTACCATAGTCATGGTTTTGTGGCATCTTATGCAGGCAAGCTCATAATTCTCTTAAATATGCATGCAAATGCCCTCTATTCCCAAAGTTCCTCTGTGTAATATTGTTTTCAACAGAAACAAAGCTTGTTCTATAAAGCTATTTTTTTCCTAGCATTTATAGGATACATGGTTCATAAAAACATCTAAATTCATACTATTGTTGCACCATTTATTAGCAACAGAATGTTCAATCAATTTGTACTCTATTAATAGAATTTTGAAGAATCTGCGTTGTTTCCTTTGCCATTTCTGATGCGTTAAATACAATTTTGCATCTATTAAGTGCTCTGTCTAACATATATTTTAAGTAATGACAGTTGATTGTTGAACTCACACCTATCATACCAACGACTTCCAAACCAAAATGATCTTGCAAACCCTAGAGCTCTGCTATTTATAAACTGATACAATCTTCCAGCAGATGAAATGTCTTTCTTCCATCGGAATTATCTCCATTTTAGCTCATGCAACCCAGTACAAATAGCTTTTAGATAAGCCATAATGCCCTCCTAATTTCTATTATCGCTTACTAAATTAAGAGGAATTAAATTATAAGTTTTACTGTGGTATTGTGTAAAAATCTCTCTTTTTAATGTTAACATAAAAATCTTGAGGCAATTATATAAATTAAGCTACAGTTTTCTACTTTCTGTTGAAAAAGCAGATATAGTTTTTATTAAAAAAGCTTTTTTCTAGGAAAGGTTCTATGTAAATTCAAATAGAGCCCTAAAATCCAAATAGAACCCTAAAGCTCTTTATTAAACCTTATAAAGTCTTTGAAAATAATATTAATATTGTAATATAATCATAAAAACAAAATCTGCCCTTTCCTTTTTCATCAAAAGCGGTAAGTAGATTACCGTATATCACTTACATAAAGGGGAAAATGCAATGCTTAAAGAATTCAAAGAATTTGCCCTAAAAGGTAATATGATTGATCTTGCTATCGGTGTGATTATAGGGGGTGCTTTTGGTAGCTTGGTCAACTCAATTGTCAATGATATTTTTATGCCAATCATTGGATTGATTACAGGTGGAATTGATTTTTCTAATATGTTTATTCAACTTGCTGGCGAAAAACAAGCAACATTGAGTGCCGCCAAAGCAACTGGAGCAACCATTAGCTATGGACACTTTATTACTTTACTTATCAATTTTCTCATTATTGCTTGGGTGCTTTTTTTATTCGTTAAAGCTATGAACAAAATCCGTAGAAAAGAAGAAGAAAGCCCCCAAAAAACGTCTTCAGAAGAACAACTGTTAACAGAAATTAGAGATCTTTTGGCTAAGAAAAAATAATTTTATGCAAGATTTACATCATGGAACACGAGGAAAAAACATTTCCACAGTTGTTCCGTAATTGGGTTTGGAGAACAGTAAAAATTGTCCCCCTCTTTCTTCCACCATTGCTTTACACATTGGGAGCCCTAAACCTGTTCCCATAAAAGCGCTATCACCAGATCGGCCATCCTTGCGCTCTACTTGACCATAAGGTTGCAGTGCCTGTATAATCTCTTCTTCGTTCATCCCTATACCATTATCACTCACTGAAATTTTTACACGTTCTTTTCTATAAGAAACGTGAACAATAATCTGTCCACCCAAAGGTGTAAAACGAATAGCATTGGAAAGAAGATTCCATATAATCTGGCGAAACACTTGTTGTGATACAGGAATAAATGGAACATGAGGTGGAGCAACAATACGCATGATAATGCCGTTCTGATTGGCTTGTGTCTCAAGAAAAGCTATCGTCGCACGTAAACAAGATATCACATCAAATGTTTCAGAAATAAGGGAAGAATCAATCTGGTTATCGGAACCAGAATAATTTATCTTCGAGCACTCTAGTAATTGATTAATCAGCAATAATATATGTTTTCCAGAGGAAATAATATCGCGTAAATATCCATGATAGCGCTCATTTTCTATCGAACCAAAACGACCTTCTCTCATAATTTCTGCAAAACCAATAAGAGCATTCAAAGGTGTTCGTATTTCATGAACAACTCCAACGATTTTATCCTCTTCTGCTTTTTTTTCTCCTGATGGAACTGTTTGTGTCCTATCACGCAACATAACAGCATAATTTCCTTGCTTTGCCAAAAATACAATCGTTATCAAAACGGTTATATTTTTATGATTTTTCGTCATTAAATCAGCTGTTTCTCTGCGATTTAAAACCTGATTTTTTCCCTCCATGCGGATTGATTTAAAATATTTTTCAACCAAAAGTCGGCTTTGAAAAGTAAATAATGAAGAGAGTGGCTGTCCTCGCAGTTCATTTATTTCATAACCCATTAATGCTAAGGCTGCCCTACTCGCTGATTGAATAAAGCCTTCTTCATCCAACCATAAAACACCATCTGTTGCTGTATCCAACAATGATAAAACTGCAGCGGGCTCTTTTACGAGAGCTTGTTCTATAGCATTTACCGGCAATGTTTGTGCATATGGTAACTGAATAGCTGTTTCTTCAACTAAATTTTCTTCTTTTACCGATGAATTCAATTCATCACGCAATTGCTCTGCAATTTCATGAAAAGCTGAGCGTTCTATCTCCGTAAGACATGGTATTTCTGTTGCTAGCTTTTCATTTCTTTTTTCTTGGACTTTTTTTTGTATTTTTAAAACACCAAAGCCACGAAACCCTTTAAGCTGCTTTGTAACATCAAAAATTGGCAAAGCCGACAATTCAACATCAAGCCATTGTAAGCAACCATCAACAGGCCATTGAACAATCTCTTTACTCCAAGGCATAGCCGCTTCAATAAAACGACTGAGAACCAGATATCGATCATCATTAAATTGATGAGCAAGTTCATGAAAACTACACCCTAAAATAGAGGAAGAGAGAGGGCCAACAACTTCAGCTAGCTCTTTTGAGACTTCACAAAACAAACCATTGTGATCGATTTCCCACGTAAAAGGCCGTGGCAAAAGCTCTGGTGTAAAACGAAAAGCTTCTTGCTGAGATTTTAATTCATTTGTATTTAACTTTAACTCATCTGCTTTTAATGGCATAACTAAAACTAAAAAGTGTTGGATTTACTCTCAAATGAATAATGCTAATTTGTTTACAATTATCTGTTCTGGTTAAAATAACTTGATATCTCATATAAATTGTCTGTAGCAAAATTTTGACTGTTTCATCAACAAAACAAGAATAAAAAGAAGCTTCCAGCTCTTGTTGCTTATTCACCCATTATGTAATAAATCTTGTTACAATAATGGTAACATCTCCCTCGCATAAATAGTACTCAAAAAGAATACACTTATTTTACACATTCATGCGCCTTTTTTGAAAAGATATCGCCCAAGATCCCCAAGCTTATTTTACGACGTCATCTGTAAATGGTGTAATGTAAAAGTCCCTATAGAGGATATCAAGGCATTGTGCATTACCATTTTTATACTTATAAAAGAGCTGGTTAGCACCATCATTATACTAATTTCAGCCCCTAATGTTACCAATAGTTCTTGGCATTTGAAGGCATTCATACAAAGATCTTTCTTTCATTAGAATCGCTACAAAAGAAAAAATATACCACCGCACTATTTTATTAAAAATTTTCTCTGTAAAAAAGAGAACACAAATTATCTTTCTTCATATAAAGATTTGTTTAATTTCTTTATATTCCAGATCATTTAGAAATGTTAAAATATCTCATAATCTCCTTTGATATCAGCTTGTTTACCTCATCAGAAGTCTTAATACAAAAGATCGCTTTTGCTTTATTACTCTCCATTTAAATTTTTAATATTATATAAAAAAATAAAACAAGCACATTTAAATAATAACTGTCAGATATTTTAAAAATTGCATATTTTTAAATGCGTTTGTTTATTTTCCTTCATTGAGTAAAATTTCACGTTTTCCAACATGATTAGCGGCTCCAACAATGCCTTTTTCTTCCATCCGCTCGACGAGAGAAGCTGCTTTATTATAGCCGATTGAAAGTCGGCGCTGAATATAAGATGTTGAACATTTTTTATCACGCATAACAATTTTTACAGCTTGGTTATAAAGTTCCTCACCCTCTTCATCAAAATTTTCTTCCTCAGAAATTTCAGCCGCTGAATCAACAGAAGTATCCTCTTTGTTATCGTCTTCATTATCCGTTACCGTTGCCAAATAATCAGGTTTTCCTTGCATTTTAAGATGTGCAACGATGGATTCAACTTCTTCATCTGAGACAAAAGGTCCATGAACGCGCACAATGCGTCCACCACCAGCCATATGAAGCATATCCCCCTGACCTAAAAGCGTTTCAGCACCTTGTTCACCCAAGATCGTACGACTATCAATTTTTGACGTTACTTGAAAAGAAATGCGGGTAGGAAAGTTTGCTTTAATTGTACCGGTGATAACATCAACAGAAGGACGTTGCGTTGCCATAATAAGATGAATACCTGCCGCACGCGCCATTTGCGCTAAACGCTGAATGGCATTCTCTATCTCTTTCCCTGCCACCATCATAAGATCAGCCATCTCATCAACAATCACAACAATATAAGGAAGCTGCGTGAGATCCATGGCTTCTTCATGATAAAGCATTTCCCCTGTTTCCTTATCAAAACCCGACTGAACAGTACACATGATCGTTTCGCCTTTTTGAGCTGCAAGTGCAACGCGTGCATTAAAACCATCAATATTACGCACACCCAACTTAGCCATTTTGCGATAACGCTCTTCCATTTCACGAACCGCCCATTTTAAAGCTGTTACTGCTTTTTTGGGATCTGTGACAACGGGTGTTAAAAGATGTGGAATGCCATCATAAACAGAAAGCTCTAACATTTTAGGATCAACCATGATCAAACGACACTGCTTTGGTGTCATACGATAAAGAATCGACAAAATCATTGTATTAATTGCAACAGACTTGCCTGATCCTGTTGTTCCTGCAACCAATAAATGAGGCATTTTTGCTAATTCTGCAATGACCGGTTCACCATTAATCCCCTTCCCCAAAGCAAGAGCAAGTTTAAATTCACTTTCACGAAAAGAACGTGTTTGGATTAATTCCCGTAAATAAACGGTTTCACGAACCGCATTGGGTAACTCAATCCCGATAACATTACGTCCAGGAATTACAGCAACGCGTGTAGAAATAGCAGACATAGAACGCGCAATATCATCAGAAAGATTAATAACGCGCGATGACTTTACGCCCGCGGCGGGTTCAAATTCATACATTGTTACCACTGGCCCTGGATGAACATGGATAACTTCACCCTTAATGCCAAAATCTTCCAAAACACTTTCCAAAAGTCCAGCACCACGTTCTAATGTTTCTTGAGGAATCATCGTACCTTCATGAAAAACAGGTTCCTGTAATAAGTTGATCGGAGGAAATTCATAAACATCACAGTCAATAGATTGAATATTTTGCATAAAAGCAGAATCATAATTACCTAATGGCATACGAGTAGATTGTAATGTTTTAGTTTTACTGTTTGCTTGCATCACAGAAAAATCTTTTGAATTCTTTGTGACGGCTTTGTTTATACAATCAACAGTATTATTGGCGACAGTATTATTGCTATTTTCAGTCTCTATACTCGCCCCTGCATCGCTTAACGCCCCTGTATTACTTAACGTATGAGCAGAATCTTCAACAGAAAGCTTAGAATGACTCTCTTTAGTAGTATCATTATTTGTATGCATTAAATCAGAAATTTTCTCAACGCCTCGCATCCTTTCCGCTGGAGATTCTGATGTAATTGAATCATAGAGTTGTGGAAAGCGGTATTCAAGAACACGGTAAAGAGCCGTTATTGACTCATCAAAGGCTGTGGGAATATCCGGTGTAATTTCATTTGTCGTATCAATTGATATTCCATCCTCTTTTGACGTTTGAGTCTCCACATGTTCAAATATCAAAGATTCACACTCAAAAAATGCATCATCGGAAAGATGCAAAGCAGGTTTTATTTTTTGTAGCACATTTTCCACTTGTAATTTACGTTCTTGTTCATCCTCCTCAAGTGGAATATTTGCTGACGGCATATGAATAGCTTGTCGTGACAACTGCTTCAGAACCGTTGAATGACAAACTGATGTTTTATTCTCTATTGATTGAGGATTAATGACTTTTTTTGTCGAAAGAATATTGGTTGTTTTCTTGTTACAACGTACAATATCTGTATCTGTAATTTTTTTTTGATCTTGCTTCGTAAAAATTTTAAACTGTTTTGCAAAAACTGGATCTGTTTCTATACGACGACGCAAAATCTCAACTTCTGGGGTTCTCGTGAAACGGACGTTTTTTCCGAGGGCAAATGCCTTTTTCCACACTTCCGGATAAGGAAATATCTCAGTAATCTTAACAGATAAATCTTCTCTTGATGCACCTTCCGTACTATCATCAGAAAAAGAAGACGTAGAAATAGATTTTGTTTTCGAATTATGCATGGCACCCAACAAATTTATAGCAATGAGAAAAATAACCTTTTCAAAAAGAATTCGTAGAAACTATCATACGAAGGTTAATAACCTTTTGCTGATGGTTACTTTTTAATGAAAAAAATAATGCCATAATGCATATTCATAATCTGCCTTTTGCATATTTACGATATAAATTGCTCAGTTTATGGTGTCATAGAGCTCGTATTTCATTTGTTTTGAAGAAAACTTCATGATAAAAAAGCTTCAAGAAAATTGTCTATGCCTCTCTTTCTCTCCCTTTTCATAAAAGAAACTAGTCTCAATAATACAATAAGCATTGCTCTATTGAATTCTCCATGCTCAATTATCACGATATAATCTAATTTCTCGCGTTTTTATAAGATAACCCTTGTTATCCTCGTTTAAAAAGGCTTAGACTAAGACAATCATAATTACATAAATACAAATAGAAAAAAGGGAGTGAATTATGTTTAATAAACGGAAATTTTATATCAATGGTCTATGGGATGAGCCAAGCATTCCTCACGATTTTGACGTCATTAATCCATCAACAGAGGAGGCTTGTGCTGTCATTAGCCTTGGAAGTACAAAAGATGCCGATAAAGCAATTAATGCGGCTAAAGAAGCGTTTCAAAAATGGAAAACAACGTCACCAAATGAGCGTCTTGGATTTGTTGAAAAAATTCTAGAGATCTACGAAAAACGTTCCAAAGACATGGCAAAAACCATTTCAATGGAAATGGGAGCACCGATTGATATGGCGCTTAATGCGCAAACTGCAACCGGAAGTTCCCATATTCGCAATTTTATCGAAGCTTATAAAGAGTTTTCGTTCCAAGAAACTTTAATAAAGGGAAATGAGCAAGCAATCCTTCACTACGATCCTATCGGCGTCGTAGGATTAATTACGCCATGGAATTGGCCCATGAATCAAGTAACTCTTAAAGTTATTCCTGCTCTCTTGGCTGGCTGTACCATGGTGTTAAAGCCCTCTGAAATTGCGCCTCTTTCTGCTATGCTTTTTGCTGAATTTTTAGATGAAGCCGCACTTCCAGCCGGTGTTTTTAATTTAATCAATGGTGATGGTGCGACTGTCGGCTCTTACCTCTCTGCACATCCAGATTTAGAAATGATCAGCTTTACTGGTTCAACTAGAGCAGGAAAAGATATTTCTAAAAATGCCAGCGCTACTTTAAAAAGAGTCTGTCTGGAACTTGGTGGAAAAGGAGCGAATATTATCTTTGCTGATGCCGACTCAGATGCTATTCAACGTGGTGCACGACATTGCTTTTATAATAGTGGACAAAGTTGTAATGCACCGACTCGTATGCTTGTGGAACAGAGCATCTATGACAAAGCCATAAAAATAGCCAAAGATATTGCAGAAACAACAAAAGTAGGACCAAACTGCCAAGAAGGAAATCATATTGGACCTGTCGTTTCAAAAAAACAATATGATAAAATTCAAGATCTTATCCAATCGGGAATTGATGAAGGTGCAACTCTTGTTGCAGGCGGGACTGGTTTACCAAAAGGAATGGAACGCGGTTATTATGTCCGTCCAACAGTCTTTGCTGATGTAAAACCTCATATGCGTATTTTTAAAGAAGAAATCTTTGGTCCAGTTCTCTCGATTCTTTCTTTTAGTACAGAAGAAGAAGCCGTCGCTTTAGCGAATGAGACTGAGTATGGTCTTACAAACTATATTCAATCGCAAGATCGCAACAAATGTCGTCGTATTGCGGCACAAGTACGCTCTGGTATGGTAGAAGTTAATGGACATGGATTACCCAGTGGAAGCTACTTTGGAGGTGTAAAATTTTCTGGGCGCGCTCGTGAAGGAGGACATTGGGGAATTAAAGAATTTCTCGATAGTAAAGCAATTTCGTACTGGTGAAATCTTATTAAAAACTTAATAGGAATCGTATGGTAATACAGAAAATAACGGATGAAGGTGCTCTTGGGCAACGTCTTGATCAGTGGCTCGCAAAACAATATCATGATGTGCTCTCGCGTTCGCGTTTGCAAACCCTCATCCGTGAAGGCTGTCTTAAAATTGATGGTCAATTCATAAAGGAACCAAAAACAAAATTAAAACCTAACCAAATAATTGAATTGGAAATGCCTGACCTTCGTGATGCAGAACCTAGCGCTGAAGCCATTGCATTGGACATTCTTTTTGAAGATGATCATGTCATTGTTATTAACAAACCAGCTGGTCTTGTTGTTCATCCTGGGAATGGCAATTGGACCGGTACATTGGTTAATGCCCTTATTTACCACTGTGGGAATAGTTTATCTGGTATAGGTGGTGTTAAACGCCCTGGCATTGTCCATCGTCTTGATAAAAATACAAGCGGTGTTATGGTTGTTGCAAAAAATGATCTAGCTCATAAAAGTCTCAGTGCTCAATTTTCTGATCATGGACGTACCTGCGCATTAGATCGACGCTACCATGCCTTGATTTGGGGAACACCTCAGCGCAATGTCTGGACAATTGATGCATCACTTGGCCGTTCGCCCCATAACCGAACAAAGCAAGCTGTCATCCATAACCAAAACCCTTATGCTCGTCATGCTGTTACACATGTTTCTCTGCTTGAAAAATATGGCTCTCATGCAGACTCAACATCTTTTGCTAGCCTTCTGGAATGTCGCTTGGAAACTGGACGCACCCATCAAATCCGTGTTCATATGACTCATATGGGGCATCCACTCATAGGCGATACAGTTTATGGAAACGCTTTTAAAACAAAATCAAACATATTCAACCCCACTATTAGAAATGCAATCGATCAATTCAACCGACATGCACTCCATGCTGCAAGTCTTACTTTTGAACATCCTTCTACCGGTAAAGTTATGTCGTTTTCCGCACCACTGCCTCAAGATATGGCTAAACTTATTAAACTTTTTAAAAAAATGAATTGAAACTTTTCCCCTTCTCAAGATTTCACAATAAAATATCTTTTTTTGAACAAAATTGAAAAATATGCTAGAGTGAGATTATGAGGATAGTTAGCTATCTAAAACATAGAATTTGCCTTATCAGGGAATTCAAACAAAAGGAGGGTGCTATATGGCCCATATGAATTTATTATCAGTAATGACAGGTGATGGTGGTTTAAACCGTTACTTGGAAGAAGTGCGTCGTTTTCCAATGCTTGAGCCAAAAGAAGAATATATGTTAGCTCAGCGTTACCGTGAGCATAATGATCTAAAAGCTGCGCATAGGCTAGTAACCAGCCATTTGCGTCTCGTAGCTAAAATCGCGATGGGATATCGGGGCTACGGACTTCCCATTGGGGAAGTCATTTCAGAAGGCAATGTTGGACTCATGCAAGCTGTTAAACGTTTCGAACCAGAGCGGGGTTTTCGTCTTGCAACCTATGCAATATGGTGGATTAAAGCATCAATCCAAGAATATGTATTGCGCTCTTGGAGTTTGGTGAAAATGGGGACAACAGCTAATCAAAAGCGTTTGTTTTTCAACCTTCGTAAGTTAAAAAGTAAACTTCAAGCACTTGATAGTGGCGATCTCAATGCAGAACAAGTGAAAAAAATTGCAATCCAGTTGAATGTCACAGAAGATGAAGTTGTATCAATGAATCGTAGGCTTGGTGGTGATACTTCACTCAACGCACCAATTCGAACAAAAGAAGGGGAAAACAGTGAGTTGCAAGATTGGTTGGTGGATGAATCTAACGATCAAGAACAAATTTTAATTGAAAAAAGTGAATTAGAAAATCGCCGTTCCATGCTCATAAATGCCATGGACAATCTCAATGAACGCGAAAAGCGTATATTTAAAGCGCGTCGTTTAAACGATGTACCACTAACCCTAGAAGAACTCTCTGGTGAATTTAATATTAGTCGAGAACGAGTAAGACAAATTGAAATGCGTGCATTTGAAAAAGTGCAAAACTCTATCAAAGATTCTACTTTATCTCAAAGTCAAGTATAAAACCTAGATTTAAGTATAAAGCCAATGGTTTGCACATTCTTTAAATGTGAAAATGAAAAAAAGCATGCCTTGGCTTTATACTTGTAAATTAGCCTATCGAATTCTTTAAGTTATTGATATGTAAAGCTTTATTGAATATATTTGGTATATAATTGATAAAGACGGTCGTAGAAAATTCTTCACAGCCGTTTATTTTTTTGCATCTATGTTTTATTTTTTTGACCAAGAACTGTTAACTTATCTTGTTGTGCAAGCCATTGTCCAATAACTTCATTAAAAATAGACTTACCTGTTGGTCCTTTTGCAAAGGTTAATTCACTTATACGCCCGTTTTTATCCGTTAACACCAAACGCATCCAATCTAATTCTCGCATCAATTGTAAATTTCGATCAAGAAATGGATGATTACCACTCAATGCGACAAGAAAAAAGTCATCGTTAATCTTTGCAGCAATGGTTCTTGTTAAAGCCTGTCCAATGGATTGTTCACTTGCTTTAAAGGTTAATGCTTGAACATTGCTTATAGCTTTACCTGAAAATTTATCAGAAAGAATAAAAACAAGGTCCATAATATATGCAGCAGGAAATGACTGATCGGTATTACGACGTAAAATTAACCGTAATGATACCCCTTCATCAGGAATTGTTATATCACCTTGTATAGTTGTTTCTTCTGGAGCCCCCTTCACTTGAGATTCTTTTATAAGCGTCCAGCGAGCACTTCCCGTTGCTATCTTTTCTGCATCATAATTTGTACGTGCTTGATAGAAAACAGCTTCACCTGATTTTTCAAGCGATTGCAAATTGCTATCAACAACTGTTGAGAGTACTTCTTCATCCGAAGAATCTATCGCTTGTTTTAAACCAACATCAATTTCACTTCCATCCTCTAATAAGCGTTGTGTTAACTTTCTCTTAATTGGAAATGCCTTTGGTACTCTGTGAGAAGCTTGAAGATTCTCTTCTAAAAACTGATGATCATTTGATACAAATACACGCTCACCAACAAAAAAAATACCAACAATTAAAACAACAAAACTAACAACAGAAACAGCACTTATTACAATACGCCTTTGCACTAACGATTTATTAGCACGACGTAAAGCCTGAGAAAAAATGTGCGAAACAATATGCGGATTATCTTCCTGCGAAGGAGAAATCTTTAACACACTGCTATTAACATGCTGAGAAGGCACATCAGCCTCCATATTAACAGGCTCTGCATCTGGTATATCTGATACACAAAGCTCATCAAATACCTTGTTATCCTTTGAACGCGTAACAAAATCCTGTTTTCTTTTTATATTTACCTCTGAAAATTCATTATTCTTTGGTAATATAGTTTTTTTTGTATATTTCTTATCTTCATTTATATTTGTGGGATTCCACCCAATAACTGAAGAAAGCCGCTTCTTTTCAACTGCTAAATATTCTCCTTCAACAGTTGCAATAGAACTTTGAAGAATCTTTCTCTGTTCATCCGCTATTGCTTGTGGTATTTCTGCTGTTAAAAATTGATGTTCTAGTGTTTCGGTAGCACGCTTATAAATCCGCTTACGCACTTGTGGTGTAATATTATTTTGTGCATTAATTGTCTTTTTTAAGATTCCAACGAAATCTACCATTTCCTCTATAATCTCTCTTAAATTGAGAAAAAATCAATAGTAAAGCCAAAAAACTTTATTTTAGCCTTCTAAATTGATTGCCATTTAATATTGGTACAACTATCGCAATAATGTAAAATGAATATGAAAAATAAACAATGCTATTTTGCACCTTTCTCTCACGTGCTCTTAAAAACTTTTTTTGTAAAAAGAGACAAAAACGCACAGAGAACATATATAGAAATCTAAAAATAATAATCAATTAACAAAGGGATCCGTAATAAGAATAGTATCTTCACGCTCTGGACTTGTGGATAATAAAGCCACTTTTGTATTAATCAGTTCTTCAATATAGCGTATATATTTAATAGCCTGCACTGGTAAATCTTCCCACCTCAATGCATGTGCTGTTTCTTCCTTCCAACCTTCTAATGTTGCATAAACAGGCTTCACCCGATCCTGAGCTCCCATGGAAGAAGGTAAATAATCAATTCTTTTACCATCAAGCTCATAACCAATACAAATTTTTATTTCATCCAAACCATCTAAAACATCAAGTTTTGTCAATGCTATACCTTGAACACCGCAAATTGTTACCATCTGACGTACTAAGACAGCATCAAACCAACCACATCGACGCTTTCGACCCGTTACAACACCAAATTCATGTCCACGCACTCCCAGAAATTCACCAATATCATTTATCTGCTCTGTCGGGAACGGCCCTTCTCCAACGCGTGTAGTATAAGCTTTTGCAATACCCAAAACATAATGAATTGCATCAGGTCCCATCCCCGAACCTGTACATGCTTGCCCAGCAACTGTATTAGATGACGTTACATAAGGATAAGTTCCAAAATCATTATCTAATAAAGCACCTTGCGCACCTTCAAAAAGAATGTGTTTCCCTCCTCGATAACCTTCATCTAAAAGACGCCACGTACAATCCATAAAGGGCAAAATTTTATCCGCAACTTGCATCAATTCATCATAAAGTGCTCGAGAATCAATCTCTGCAACACCCATCCCACGACGCAAAGCATTATGATGCCTCAAAAGCCGCTCAATCTTAGCCATAAGTGTATCTTTTTCTGCTAAATCCATCACTCGGATAGCACGACGTCCCACCTTATCTTCATAAGCCGGTCCAATACCACGCTTTGTTGTACCAATTTTTAAACCAGATAAACCGCTTTCTCGAATTGCATCAAGATCACGATGCAAAGAAAGAATCAAAGGAGCATTTTCAGCAATACGCAAAATTTCTGGTGTGATTTTTACACCCTGATCACATAGTTTTTTTACTTCTGCAACAAAATGATGAGGGTCAACAACAACACCATTGCCTATAATTGATAACTTGCCACGCACTAAACCAGACGGTAAAAGTGATAATTTATAACTAACTCCATCAACAACCAATGTGTGGCCAGCATTATGCCCCCCCTGATACCTCACCACTATATCTGCTCGCTCAGATAACCAATCTACAATTTTACCTTTGCCTTCATCACCCCATTGTGTACCGACAACAACTACATTGGCCATAACTTTCTCCGTCGTGTTTGGTTAAAAAAACCAGCATTCAAAAACAAACACTTCTTTATAACGAAACCTTAGAGCAAGTGCGACTCCTCATTTCAGATTTTTCTCAATCTTCAAGTGATTCAATTTTCAAATTTATGATAATAAAGATAAGCAAATACCAAAATATTTTAAATCTGTTATTTTTGCTACAACAAAGTAAAAAAAATAGAGATTTTAATTTGTGCGTATCCAACACCTGACAGAGCATTCATTCTCTCTCTTAATCTTTTACAATTCACGTAATATTTAGATGCTGTCTGTCTGATACAAGAATACGAAAGATCATCATAATCTCTCGTATCCTTTTTTGTTTAAAAATACGTTGTGAAAATCACCAGTAATTATTTAAAGCTGTGCTTTTTCAACTTGGAACGCCCACTCAAGCCATTGTGTCAAAATTTCAAGATCGGAAGCCTCAATTGTTATACCCGCCCAAATTCGAAGCCCAGGAGGAGCATCGCGATACGAACCGATATCATAAGCAACCCCTTCTTCATCAAGACGTTTCACAACCGCTTTTATAAAAGATACTCGCTTTTCCGTATCCAAAGCAGTAATCACTGGATCCACAATATCTAAACAAATAGCGGTGTTAGAACGCACTTCAGGATCTTTTGCCAAATATTCTAACCATGGCGTTTTGCGAACAAAAGCATCAAGTACAGAAAAGTTTTTCTCAACCCGTGCTCTTAATGCCGCTGCACCTCCTAGAGACTTTGCCCACTTCAACCCATCAAGAAAATCCTCAACACAAAGCATAGAAGGTGTATTGATTATCTTTCCTTTAAAAATATCTTCGTTCAATTTTCCATTTTTTGTCATATAGAAAAGTTGAGGCATAGGCCAAGCTGGAACATGATTCTCAAGCCTCTCAACAGCACGAGGACTTAAAATCACCATACCATGTGCAGCCTCACCTCCCAAAACTTTCTGCCATGAAAAAGTAACAACATCTAATTTTGAAAAATCAAGATATTGCGCAAAAGCTGCCGATGTTGCATCACAAATGGTCAATCCAGCCCGTTTATGCGGAATGAAATCCGCATTAGGAATACGCACACCAGAAGTTGTCCCATTCCATGTAAAAACAACATCCCGATCAAAGTCAAGTTGTGTTAAATCTGGTATTTCACCATAAGGAGCTTCAAAACGACGCACATCAGAAAGCTTTAATTGCTCGACAACATCTTTATTCCACCCAAATCCAAAACTTTCCCACGCCGCCATATCAATGCCACGCTCACCTAATAGAGACCATAGAGCAGCCTCAACAGCACCGGTATCTGAACCGGGCATAATTCCTATACGATGATCAGAAGGAACCTCAAGAATCTCACGGGTTAAATTAACAACTTCAGCAAGTTTTAATTCTGCTTCTCTAGATCTATGTGAACGCCCAACTACTGCATTTTTAAGAACATCAAGAGTCCAACCAGGCCGTTTACTACAAGGGCCTGAAGAAAAATTAGTATTATTGGGACGACTACTTGGTTTTTGTAACATTATCATTATTTCTCCCCTTTTAGATGTTTTTTTCTTTATAAAGAAAAACAAATTATTATAAAGACTAATCAACAATCTTTTTAGAAAAAGTCAAAAATGTTGTCTATTATTTCGTATGCTTAAAATTCACGGAAACTTTATAAAAAAATCTTTCTTGATCATGCTTCTCGATTGATTCTTTTAATTTTTTTTCGTATCACCACCACGATAAGACAGCATTCTAATAACAATACACTAAAGTGTCCAATATACCTATCAAATTTATTTTATGATAAAGATTCATTGATAACGCTCTAGAATAGGGAGATAAACTTATTAAAAAATCAATTATTTTTCTTTTGATGACTGGACAGAGAAAATTTTAATGTTATAACCGCAAACGCTTTATGTTTTTTATGAAGCATGCCCAGATAGCTCAGTTGGTAGAGCAGCGGACTGAAAATCCGCGTGTCCGTGGTTCGAATCCGCGTCTGGGCACCACTTTTTGTTTTTAACATATTGAAATATATAGATTTTTTCTTTAAATAGCTATTTTCAGACCACCTTTTAGACCACCTTCTACAGTTTATATAATTTTACCTAATTTGTTCTTATTTGCTCCTTATTTTTCTTTGGAGTGAAGTCTAAGATCTCTTTTTTTCTCCATCTCACTGCTCTCCCTAGCTTATATGGCTCCGGAAACAACCCCTGAAGCACCCAATTGCGAATCGTTGTTGTGGATACACTAAAAAGCTGTGCACACTCACGTGTCGTTACATATCTATCTCCATCATCAAATATCATCTCATTACCTTTCTCTTTTTTATGTTAATTAAATGGGTGGGGGGCTGGAAGGCATGTGAAGCACTCCAACTTTTAAAAATTTGCAAGTTTATTTTTTAGATGTGCTTAATTTCATATTCCCAATCAGGCAATTGAGTAAGAGCTAATGCGAGTTGTCCTCTATGACACATGCATACATTGGCTTCAAAACAGGTGATTGCAACGCGCTTTTTGTTTAAAAACATTTGATATAATTTGTTTATTGCACAAGAATTATTCTTGAGAGTTGTATTTTGATAATCTTCAAAAAGGCGGTCATAATCTTTTTGTGTTTTCAAATTTCTTCGTTTTTCAGAAGCAATTCCAAGTTCAGGCATATGCATATATTCAATATCAATATTGCTCACAGCTTTCTCTAATTGTCTTTTCGAAAATCCGTGTTTTCTACTTATTGGATTTTTACGAACATCACATAAAGTTTTGATATTGTTTTCTATGAGACAACTAAGATAATTCTCAAGGGACTTACCTTCATAGCCAATGGTAAAAAAACAAAATTCCTCATCTTTAGCAGGCTGTATGATAATATGTTTGGTGTTACACACGTTTAATTTCCTTAGTAAATGGGTGGGGGTGCTGGGAGGAGAGCACCCCCATAGGTTTAAGCAGCTTTTGTCAAAATCTTTTGCATCTCTTGTTCTATTTCCCCTAAAAATATTTCGACAGCTTTATTAATCTCTTCAATGTGTTCCTCATCGCGGAGGATGCGTTTGATTTTCATTCTCAAACCAGTAGATTTGCCTACAAAGTTTGAATTATAGCTCATGAAATCACACCACTTTCGTCCAGTGCATGCCATTTGGAATTGCATTTGTGCGTGATATTCTGGTTTGATTTCGTCATACATAAAAAAACGCAAATGCGTGGTTGATTGTGGACATTTGACTTCGATTAAACCGTCCTCTCCAATCAACCCATCAGGACTAGCCCCCGCCATTTCCATTTTTGGGTGGGGGATAAACCCACATCTTGTGACATTGGTGTCATAAATGAATTCATATTCTCTCAAGGCATTCTCTTCATGTTCAATGCCCCATTGCATAGCAGGTGTTGTATAAGATTGGCTTATTTCCCCTATTAAGCGTTCTGTCATGAGTTTCGTTTTGTAATCTTCATATTTGCTTGTAGGCAAACCTTTAGCTGTCTTACTGAGTACGTTGTAAACATTAGATGCGGTGACTTTTCCTAAGCGCGCTTGAAACCATTCTGCTGTTCTTTGTTCCATCTCACACCGCCGTTTGTTGCTCTTGTGGTGGTAAGGATTGTTGTGCTTTATTCATTTGTGAACGTTGCTTTTTTTTCAAAGAAAACAAAGCGATTTGTGCGTGTTTATAAGACATATCTGTTAGATTTTTTGCTCCTACGAAAGAGATAAGCTTACTTTCTTCAGATTGTATTTTTTTAATTAATTCTTTGATTTCATTCATTTGTTCAGGAGATATACCTGCAAGAAGCGTGTTGCCATCTGTATCGTCTTCTTTTCTTGCAACATTAAGAAGCATGCCTAAGAGATATCTACGTGCGTAGGTGAGAGTAGAACCACCCGCTTGTATGTTATTTTTGCTCCCTGTAGCATCAAAAGGAAATGTTCCTTCTGTTGATATTTCATTGCCCGATATATGCTTTAAAGTCATTTCTACAGTTATGTCATTTGAACTCTGGTCTTTGATACGAGAAAACAAGGCAAAGTGATGTGTTGCAAGAGGTCCTTTGATAGCATCAATATATTTATCAAGCGTGGTACAGAGGCTTTTAGTATGTGTATTAATGGCGTTTTGTTCGATATTTTTGTATTCCATTTGCATAGCCGAAAGATCACGGACAAAGTTTTGGCGCTCTTGTCGTTTTATCTCTTGTTCTCGCAATTCAAGAAGACGCTTGAGACGATCCATATCGACATCATTTTCTAAAGCTCTTTCTAAAAGAAGCTCCATAGCTGTAGGTTTGATTTCACAATCGTTCGTTGTTTCCACTAATTCCGTTTGTGTGGTACTTAGTTCACTCATCTTGATTTCCTCCTATTTGAGCGCAATTCTCCTGTGGCGTGAATCACGCATGTTTTAAAAAGTTGTTTGTGTGGTTAGAAACGGCTTATAGAGACACTATAAGATTAGTAGTCGGTATTTTTTCATCTGGTTTGTTCTCTAGTTGAGGTGAGGTCAATATTATCAACATACCCATAAGCACCTGCATCATTGGCAATGTATATAGCATCGCAGTTACCAAAAACACGTACATCGCCGTAAACTTCTATATATCCATAAAAATGTATACCCTCGTAAACTTCTGCATTACCAAAAACTTGAACATTATCAGAAATTTGTGCATCATCATAAACACTGGCACCTTCATAAACCCATGCATTATCACCAACCCAGCAATCCCCTTCGTGACTTAAATTGCCCTCATGCTCTATACCCCCCCCTAAATCGCCTTTCTCGACGTTTCCAAAGTCTCGTAAGGCGCGAATGCGGTGGAGAGTTCTGCCATTAACTTCGATTGTTGCGTCTGTCAGTTCGTATTTCTTTTTTATCATAATAACCTCCTCTTAATGCATGCTTTGTCTTTTAAGCTCTTGAGACAGCACACCAATTCCTTTTGCTGTGATTTTTGCGCAAGGAATGACTTTTTCTATTCCACTTGCGGTTTGAAGTGTGATGGTTGGACAATCCATAAGTTTCTTTTGGATTTTGTCTTGATACGGTAGCAAATTTCCACCTACTGCTCGTCTGTAAACCCAACCTTTTTGCTGTAAGAAGAGAATGAACTGTTTTGGTTGCATCTCGAGTATTTTAGCGGCTTCTGTAAGACCGAAGAGTCCGTTGTGACGTTGCAAACTTTCAAGAGCAGCTGCTTTTGGTTTAAGGATACTCACTTCACTTTTTAAGGTCTCTAATTGTGTGACGCTTTCTAAAAGAAGTTTCTTAACAAAGAGAGGATCTTCTAAAGCATTTGCAAGGTCTAAAGGTTTCTTTGCACGCCGTTCACATTCAATAAAATATTGACGGGCTTGTTTACCTTTTTCATTACGCTCTACCATGGCGAGCTCTTTTGCCATGTCTAATGTGAGGTGATAGTCTATAGCTGTAACAGCTCTAGATTTTGCGCTCCCCAATTTTGGGGACCGCAAATCTTGTTTTTTTACAAAGTCTTGTCCTTCTATAAAATTGTATCTGGTAATACGGTCCTTAATCCAATTGGAAAAGTCACGTTTTGCCTCTAAGAATGCATGCAGATCACGTGCATTTACTGTCTGAACAGTTTCCTTATCAATGGTTTTTTCTTTAATCTCTATGAGAGTATTTATGATGAACTCCTTTCAAAAAGTTCATATTTTTCAGATGTTATAATAAGGCTTTTCATCATCACCCCCTTAATTAATGAAAACACAAGTTTTGGTATAATATTCTGCCATAGTTTCTATGGCGCTCTGCTTTAGCGATTTTACTTGCTGCGTGAATTTTGAAGTAATGATTATCGGTTTTATCTGTTTCTATTTCAGATTTTGGACAAATCTTCTGTCTGTTCCATTCTTGTTTTGTAAAAACCAAATCCACGCCTTCTTTTAGATCAAGCTTTTCAACACAATCATTAAACCAAGTGGAAAAATCTTGTTTCAAGTGTAAATGCCTATGCATTACATGGGCATTGACCATTTGGACATAATCGATTTTGTCTTCTACCTCGTTTTCAGGTATGAGATATCCTTCACTATCTTTATTAGTGTCATGTGTGTTCATGAGTTTACTCTAATTAATTATTGATGGATTAAAGGGGGCGCTTTTAAATGCGCCCTTCAGAATTTAAAGCACATCACAAGGACGCAAACGGTGTTGTTGTTCGTAAGTACCGTAAATCTCATCATTATATTTTTCGTCTGCGATCTCGTCTAAAAGTCTATTGTAAACATCACTTTCACGTATAAAGTAATGAACCTCACTATCTTCATCGAGACGTTCAATATTTTCTTTTACATATGCCTCTGCGATCTCTTCAGAAATATCTTCACAGTTCTTTTCAGAAGGATTGATGCGAAAGATTTGGATTGCATCATCTGCCTCATCAACAATGCTTAGAATTTGGCTTTTATCCAGTGGTCCAGACCGACCAATGTTTTGATCATCATCATAGACAACTAATAAAATTTCATTGGAATTTATAAGAATTGGCTTATCCATAATTTTTCCTCCCTAACGCCTCTTGGCGATTGTTTGTGCGTGGTTTATGGATATATTAGTACACTATGCACGAAATACAGTCAAGTACATAATGTACTATTTTTTTTAAAAAATAAAAAAATGACGAATCACGGCATAATTTAGAGAATCAAAAGTTTGCTGTTTACTGATAAAAATCAATCAAACTTGCTTCAATCTGTTGATGGCAATCTAATTGATAACGTGAACAGAGAATCGTATTATGTTTACATATCAAGAATAGTGCGCCGTACACGACCTATTATAGAGATAGCGCCTTCAAGTTTTGGAGCCTTTATTGTTTTGTCGTATGAAGCAGGCTGAAAAGGAGGATCATCATTAGGTCTATATCGTTTATATGTCGCTTGTCCAGATTCATCTGCAATTACATAGCAGGCATTAGGTACAAGTTTTTTGTCTCGCATATTTACAAATATTATAGAATCTGGAGGGCTAATTTTATTCATAGATGCGCCATCTACACGTAAAGCAATCCATTCACCGGCAGGAAGATTAACAGCCTCTGTCATAGGATAATCTGAAAAATCCATTATCCCATCTTGCTCACTTAGTTCTCCAGCGCTAATCCATGAAACGAGAGGAATACTTATATTGAGGTTAGGATTTTCTTGAGGAGACTCGCCATACAAAATCCACCCCGGATCTACATTAAATACTTGTCCATAGAGTTCGGCTATTTGGCGCGAAATACCACGATTTCCATTTTCGTGACTAATTAGGGTATTTTGATTAAGAGCTGGTATAGCGCGCGCAGCTTCGCTTGGTGTCGCATATCCAGCATTCTTACGCGCTATTTTAAGTCTATCTTTTGGCAAATAAGTCATTTGTACATTATCCACTATTTTTTTAATTCATTGTGTACGATTTTATCTTGATTTAAAATTGTACGTAATGTACTGCATGTGTCATGGTTAATGATTTTTATGTCAAAAGTTTGATTGAGTCTTTGGGATCTATACGCCAATTTGCAAAGGAAATTGGTTGTAGCTATGAGGCTGCGCGTAAAATGCGTGATCGCAATAGTATTTCTCCAAAATACTGGAATATAATTATTCAGTTGTCTAAAGTCAAAGGTCTATCTTGGGTTACGCTAGATTGGTTCCTACATAATTATGGGAGTAAATCCCATAGAGTTATTCGTCCAATGACAAAACGAAGAAAAGATACGCTTCATCTGGTGGAGAAAGTTAGTACACCAAATACATCACAAACAGTAATATCTTCTCAGAGTGCCGCCTCTACAGATAATAATGAACAGCAACAGCAGCATACACACTCTTAAAGAAGAAAGATTAGAGATGATAGATGTCCCACAGATCACTATAAGCAAAGTCCAGTTGATTGACCTTGTTAATAAGATTGGACAGAAAAACATATATTATGGTGTCGTTTCGACTCAAGATGCATATTTTGAAATAAGCATAGACCCCTCATCAACAGGTTGTCTTGTCTATATGCTGCATAGTGTCTTTGCGCGTGATGATAGAAAATATTTTCCGTTATTGCCGTACGATGATTTTAATCAATGGTTTTTATCTGTGTTTACGCAAGCTTTTACAACTTGGTTTGATAATTATTTTTCTCAAGAGTTGTCTTCTTTTTATCGCTTAAATGAGCTGATCTTGTTTATAGCCTTAGTCAAAAATAGGCTTGATTTCTTAAGGGATAAACTCATCGAAAAAAGAAAAGAAGAAATCGAATTAATAAATGATGTGTGCAGTGTGTGTCTGAATTGAGTTAATCCAATTTTTTAAAACTTATAACTACGCGCTCTGTCATAGCGCACATATAAATACGTAGAGCCTTAAGGGGGGATTATGATCACTAACGCACAAACCATTTTATGTCTTGATCTAGGGACCAAGACAGGCTGGGCGATACGTGGTGCGGATGGTTTTATCACAAGCGATACAGAAGATTTTCAACCACGCCGTTTTGAAGGCGGTAGTATGCGTTATTTACGCTTTAAACGGTGGCTTACTGAACTAAAGAGGTCTGTTGATGAAATTGACGCAGTGTATTTTGAAGAGGTGCGCCGGCATGTGGATACAGACGCTTCTCATATTTACGGAGGCTTTCTAGCAACCTTAACAGCGTGGTGTGAACATCATCAGATACCATATGAAGGCATTCCTGTTGGCACAATTAAGAAGGCAACAACAGGAAAAGGCAATGCCTCAAAAGAAGAAATGATTAAGGCGGTATGTGCAAAAGGACATACGCCTAAAGACGACAACGAAGCAGATGCTTTAGCAATTTTATATTTAATGAAAGAAGGGAGGACACATGTCCAGTAAATTACCGTGGACGAGGCTGTTTGCAGATAGGTGGATTCTTGATCTTGCTTGTTTATCTCCCATTGAATGCAATGTTTATATAAAGTTGCGTTTGCAAATGCTTTATACTGGAGAACCGCTTTTAAATAACACGAAGGTCTGGGCTAATTACACTGGCTGTTCAGTAAAAATGTTTATTAAAGCGTTAGAAGTTTTAATAAGCATAGGTCATATCGAAAGTTTAGACGATGGATGTTTATGGAGTTTAAAAGTTGAAGAAGAACTCAATAACTCTAATGAAAGCTTAGATAAGGTATCGAAGACATCTCGGTCAAAGAAGTTCTCAGAGAGAGCAAAGAAAGCAGCGCAGGCAAGATGGGATAAACATACAAATGATGCTTGTGATGATGCTAAAGCCATGCTTAATGATGCTAAATCTGTTAAGTATGATGCTAAGAGTATGCTTAAGGATGCTAAGCATGATGCTTACGACATGCTTAATGATGCCTATATATATAACATAAACAATAACATTAACAGTTATAATAAAAAAACTAAAACTATCGTTTTAGCAAAAAAAGAAATTGGTTCTGAAGATTTAGAAACAATCGATTTGGTTGACGAGCCAACAGAGGTTGCTGCTGTTGAGAGCACATCAGAGCAAATCACAACGGGTGTAGAAAACCAACCTCCCTTTCACGAGCAAGAGAACGTTTCCCAAAAAGCAAAACGAGCGCAAGCTAATCGCGGCTGTCGATTGCCTACGGATTTTGAACCCGATTACGATTTTGCCATTGCAAAGGGCTTGCCTCCAGAGCGCGTGAAAGTCGAAATCGCAAAGTTTAGAGATTATTGGCGTTCAAAAGCCGGAGCAAATGCAACCAAAACCGATTGGCAAGCAACATGGCGTAACTGGGTGCGAAAGGCTATCGAGGATTTAGAAAAAACGAAAAACACGAATAACA
>NZ_JBHIPV010000006.1:0-122025 GCF_042196165.1 Bartonella sp. AP20NXHL
ATGAAATTTGAGACGTTGAATTATGCTATTCAGGATGTTCGGAAAGAAGCAAGACAAGCTGCTGCTATTGGTCTAGCGGTGTCCAACTTACGTTACTATGATATACCAGGATCTTTAAGTGTTTCATTTGGGAGTGGTTTATGGCGCAGTCAATCTGCACTTGCTCTTGGTGCTGGTTATACATCTGAAGATGGAAATATTCGCTCGAATGTATCTGTGACAAGTGCTGGAGGTCATTGGGGAATAGGCGCTGGAATTACTCTGAGGTTGAGATGATAATAGAAAAAATGGCTGTTATTGTAAAAACGAGAAGTATGTTAGTAAAGGTTCTGCTGTTTGCTCTTGCCTTAATAGGCAAGAGCGAAAGCTTTGCCAACGAGAATAATAATATTTATACAGTGCATCCACCGCACTTATCGATACCTAAGGGAGAACCTGGCGAAACACGTCGAATTATTATGCAATTTTATGATTGGACTTTGATTTGTGACGAAAAACAAAAGCTTAAACATAAGCAAGGTATATGTAATGTGACACAGACGGTTCATGATCAAGAAGGAAATACCATTTTTAGTTGGTCTCTTGTTTCTACGACAAGTGGTCAAGCAGTGATGCTTTTTCGAACATTGCCAAATTCTGATATAAATGTTCCGATTCAAATGTTTGTAAAAGATGTTAAAAAACCTGTTCTTATTAATTATACGCAATGTAATGAAACGGTTTGTTTGGCACAATCACCTGTAGGGCCGGTTTTGACTAAACAAATAGAGCAGAACAATAAGGTACGTATTTCCTATAAAACTAAAGAAGGTAAGGTATTTTCTTTTACTGTACCATTTAAAGGGTTAAATGCGGCACTTAATTCTTTCCGTCCTTAGAATCCATCGAGTATTTTTAACAAGAGTCATTTTTCCATAAATTGTTGTATTATATTTTTGAGTGTAAATTATAAGGTCAGATAAGTAAGAAGTTTTATATAATATGATATCGAGGTGATTTATTGGAAAGAGTGAGAGTTTTATGAATATAAAGTCACAGTAAGTTCTTTATATGTAATAGAAAATCAAGTTAGTGTTTCCTATAATGCTTAAAGAGTGATTTCGTTAGTTATTAAAAGTAAAAAAGATTAGAAATACTCGATTTCTTCCTTACAATAATGAGTAGACTAAATTCTTTTTTTAAGCTTCAAATGGATTTTTAATGCGGTCTGATTAAGCATTAATATTTTTCAGATAAATTTTATAATTCTAGAGTTTTTTTGAACGATAGTTTTTATTGGTATTCACGAAATAACAGCTATTGTAATTGCATTTTGTAGTACTACGGAACTTTTATTCCAGCATAATCAAAGCCATTTCATTGCATATAACAAACGTGGTTTGTGTGTGGATAACGAAAAATTTTTTTTCTTATAAACCGTACTAATGTATAGGTTGTTGTAACCTTAAAAGTCAGCAAATAGTATGATAGTGTAGGTTTGTTACAATAGATGTGTGCTCCGTGTAAATGGTATCAAGAAAAGAGCATAATTTATAAAAATTGATGTGAACGTAAACGATTAATTTATAGTTTTAAGTTCATAAAGAGATGCATGATTTCACGGAAACAACCGAAAGATTATACAAAAATCTGAATGATGTTAGTGTAGAAAATTTTAATGATAGAAAAAGAAAGAATGATTTCTTGTATATATCATTTGATGCTGCATTATTGCTTTATTTAGGAATGAGCAGAAGAGTTTTCGCGTTTATTTATTGGGGGAACGCTCAAGGGATAAGGGACATGACCCCGTTAAATTATGGTTCAAAAGAGTTAAAGCGAGGAGAAATATACGATACCAAAGCAGATCAGTTGTATGATCAGTGCAGTAGTAATACAAATAATCTTTCTGCATTGTCACGAACAGAGGCATACTCTGTCCTTGTTGATATAAAGAGACAACAGAGAAAAAAACATTATGAACAGAAACAGGTTTTTGTTCAATCTGAGGCAGCTTTTGAGTTTCATAATCAGATAATGATAGGTGCTCAAAAAACAAAAAAACTCAAAGCACCTTTTCTTCGACGGTTCCATCCAGTAAAATCTCCACCTCTTTATGCGGCACTTGATCTCGGAACAAATAATTGTCGTCTTCTTATCGCATCTCCCAGTAAACCTGGATATTTTCGTGTTGTTGATGCTTTTTCTCGTATTGTACGATTGGGAGAAGGTTTAATAAATAACGGTTTTCTTAATACACAAGCTATGGATCGTGCGATTGAGGCATTAAAGATTTGTCATTTAAAGCTAAAACAAAGGCATATTAAGCGTTATCGCTTGATTGCAACGGAAGCTTGTCGTTCTGCAGAAAATGGTAGACATTTTATTCAGCGTGTTTTGGAGGAGACAGGACTTGAATTGGAAATTGTTGATCGGCGAACAGAGGCGCGTTTTGCTGTTACAGGGTGTAGTACACTTGTTGAACCAAATACTGACGCAATTGTGCTTTTTGATATTGGAGGAGGGTCATCAGAAATTGTGCTACTTGATGTTTCTCAAAAGCGTTCTTTTCGTTTAGCTAGACAAATTATCGCTTGGACTTCTCTTCCTGTTGGTGTTGTTACGCTTGCTGAACGTTTTGGAGGGAATGATATTAGCTTAGACGATTTTGAAAAAATGAAAAGCTATGTGCGAGGGTTATTAAATAATTTTTCAGATCGTCATAAATTAGGAGAGTTAGCACAAGGTTCGAAGTTTCATCTTTTGGGAACCTCTGGTACAGTTACGACTTTAGCAGGAATGTATCTTAATTTAGAGCGTTATGATAGGAAAAAAGTGGATGGCATTTGGATGAAGGATGCAGACATTACACTTATGACACAACGTCTATTATCATGGGATATAGAAAAACGTGTCATAAGTCCTTTTATTGGGCGCGAGAGAGCAGATTTAGTTTTAGCTGGTTGTGCAATTTTAGATGTTATTCGGGAAGTTTGGCCAAGTCAGCGTTTAAGAGTTGCTGATCGTGGATTAAGGGAAGGAATTTTGATAGAGCTAATGTTACGCGATGGGGTGTGGTGTCGTCGTAGAAAGAGCAGAGATTTCAAGCGTTAGAGAATTAAATATGGAGACAATGAATAACGATGAAAAAAACAACAAAAACACCGAGAGGTGGCTATGGAGGTTCAGGGTCACATGAATTATATCAGCGCGTAAAAAAGAAAGCAGGAACCATTAAAGCTTCATCACGACGATGGTTAGAGAGGCATCTGAATGATCCTTATGTCCATCAATCAAAAGTAGATGGTTATCGTTCACGTGCGGCTTATAAACTCATTGAAATTAATGAGCGCTATAGGTTTTTGAAAAAAGGTCAAAAGGTTATTGATCTAGGAGCAGCACCTGGGGGCTGGTGTCAGGTGGCTGAGCGTATAGTAGGGTCAAGTGATGAGGATCCTAGCGTTGTTGGTATTGATTATTTACATGTTGATCCATTACCTAGAGTTGCCATGTTGGAAATGGATTTTTTGCATACAGATGCACCGCAGAAATTAATTGAAACTTTAGGGACAAAACCGGATGTGGTTCTTTCTGATATGGCAGCGCCAACAACAGGTCATCGTCAGACGGATCATTTAAGAACGATTTATTTATGTGAAGTTGCGGCTGATTTTGCTCTTTCGGTTCTTAAGCCTGGGGGACATTTTTTAGCAAAGGCTTTTCAAGGAGGAGCAGAAAACACTCTTCTTACGATACTAAAACAGCATTTTAAAAAAGTCTATCATGTTAAACCACCCGCAAGCCGATCAGAATCAGTAGAGCTTTATCTTCTAGCACTTGAATTTAAGGGAAAAACAAAAATACAAGAATAGCGCCTTCTTTTAAGAAGACTTAACTTTACTTAACCTATTTAGATGTGATGATTTTTTTCTCAAAGAGTTATCGGCGATAGTGACAGTTTTTCTGTTATCAATGATGAAAAACTGGTAAAACTAATGTATTGCCTATAGAGGTAAAGAGATTGATTCCTCAGTGAGTGTTTCCAATGAAATTTCTTGATCAAGCTAAAGTTTATATTCGTTCTGGTAATGGAGGTTCTGGAGCAGTATCATTTCGTCGTGAAAAATTCATAGAATTTGGGGGACCTGATGGGGGGAATGGAGGACGGGGTGGTGATGTTTGGGCTCTTGTTGTTGATGGGCTTAACACGCTGATTGATTATCGCTACCAACAGCATTTTAAAGCAAAAACAGGGGGGCATGGCAAGGGGCGTAATATGACGGGTGAAAAGGGTAATGATGTCATCCTTAAAGTTCCGGTTGGGACGCAAATTTTTGAAGAAGATAATACAACGTTAATATGTGATTTAACGGAAGTGGGACAGCGCTATCGCCTTGCAAAAGGAGGGAATGGCGGTTTTGGCAATCTTCACTTTACAACATCGACAAATCGGGCACCGCGTCGTGCAAATCCAGGTTTGGCTGGAGAAGAGCGTGCAATATGGCTTCGTTTGAAGTTAATTGCTGATGCGGGGCTTGTTGGTTTACCAAATGCTGGAAAATCAACTTTTTTAGCTTCTGTAACGGCTGCAAAACCAAAAGTTGCAGATTATCCTTTTACCACTCTACATCCTCATCTTGGTGTTGTACGTATTGATGGTCGTGAATTTGTTTTGGCTGATATTCCAGGATTAATTGAAGGAGCGCATGAAGGTGTGGGAATTGGAGATCGTTTTTTAGGACATGTGGAACGTTGTCGCGTACTGCTTCATCTAATTTCTTCTCAAGAAGAAGATGTAGCAAAAGCATATCAAATTGTGCGTCATGAACTTGAGGCATATGGAAATAATCTAAGTGATAAAACTGAAATTGTTGCTTTAAGCCAGATAGATACTCTGACAATTGAAGAGCGTGAAGCTAAACGGGAAGCTTTGCAAAGAGCAGCGGATCAACCAGTTATGATGTTTTCTGCGGTTAGCCGCGAAGGTTTAGAAAATGTGCTGCGTGCTGGTGCACATATTATTGAAATGTCACGCAAAGAGGAGATCAGTGGGGATAGCAAGGTTGATTGAGATGGCTGTTGGATCGCAAAAACTTACACACTATAAACGTATTGTGGTCAAGATTGGATCTGCCCTTTTGGTTGATCCTCAGGCAGGTTTACGGGTTGAATGGCTTAAAAGCTTGATCAATGATGTTGTTGAATTACACAAAGGAGGCGTAGAGATATTATTGGTGTCTTCAGGTGCTATTGCTTTAGGAAGGACATTGCTACAGCTTCCTAAGGGGGCTTTGAAATTGGAAGAAAGCCAGGCATGTGCTGCTTTGGGGCAAATTGAGTTAGCAAAAACCTATGGTGATGCGCTTGCTCAACATGGGCTCAAAACAGGCCAAATTTTGCTCACTTTATTTGATACGGAGGAGCGAAGGCGTTATCTCAATGCACGTGCAACGATTGAGACGCTTTTATATTTGGGAGCTGTGCCTGTTATTAATGAGAATGATACTGTTGCAACAACTGAAATTCGTTATGGTGATAATGATCGTTTAGCTGCACGTGTGGCAACAATGGTGAGGGCAGATCTTTTAATACTTTTATCCGATATTGATGGTCTTTATACAAAGTCTCCCCATAGTGATCCTACGGCTGAATTTATACCTTTTGTTGCATCCATTACGCATGATATCGAAAAAATGGCAGATGTTGCTGCTTCAGAGTTTTCACGGGGAGGAATGAAGACTAAGCTTGAAGCCGGAAAAATAGCTAATGCTGCTGGAACGGCGATGATTATCACCTCAGGCAAGCGTATGAATCCTCTTGCTGCAATTGACAAAGGTGAACGCAAGAGTTTTTTTGCGGCAAGTAAGAAATCTGTCAATGCTTGGAAAACATGGATTTCTGGTCATTTAGATCCATCTGGTGTTTTGACGATTGATCAAGGAGCCATTAGGGCTCTTGAATCAGGAAAATCATTATTAGCTGCAGGGGTTATTGGCGTTGAGGGAAATTTCCAGCGTGGGGATACGGTTGCAATTGTTGGTACAGATGGAGTTGAGATTGCGCGTGGACTTGTAAGCTATGACAAAGATGAGGCTGTACGCATTATAGGACATAAAAGTGAAGAAATCGAAGCTATTCTTGGGTATGAGGCGCGCTCTGCTATGGTGCATCGTAATGATATGATTGTACGTTGCTTGACCAATACTGTTTAAAAAAGTTACTTTTGTTTTTATTGTTTTGGCAGAGTGGATGTTACGATGACTTTAGAAGAACAAATGAAAGATATGGGACAAAAAGCACGCTATGCCGCTGCAGCGTTAGCTGTTGCTTCTTCTGAGCAAAAGAACAATGCATTAGAAATGATCGCTTTAAGTCTAGAGGCTCAGTCAGATGAAATTTTACGGGCGAATTGTCAAGATTTAGAGAATGCTGCTCAGAATAATTTGAAAGCTGCAATGATTGATCGGCTAAAATTAGATGATTTGCGTTTACGTGCAATGATAGACAGTGTTCGCCAAGTTGCTCGTTTATCTGATCCTGTTGGACAAGTGATGGATGAATGGACGCGTCCAAATGGGCTTCATATAAGTCGTGTACGAACACCTCTTGGTGTGATTGGCATTATTTATGAAAGTCGTCCCAATGTTACAGTTGATGCGAGTTCTTTGTGCTTAAAAGCAGGTAATGCTGCGATTTTGCGCGGTGGTTCGGATAGCTTTCATTCTTCTCATGCTCTTCATTTAGCTTTGGTACAAGGTTTAGAGCGCTCTGGTTTACCCAAAGATGCTATCCAAATGGTTGGAACGACAGATCGTGCTGCCGTTGGGGAAATGCTCAAAGGATTGGATGGAGCGATTGATGTGATCGTACCACGTGGTGGAAAGAGCCTTGTTGCCCGCGTTCAGTCTGATGCACGTGTTCCAATTTTTGCTCATTTGGAGGGACTTTGTCATATTTATATTGATAAATCGGCAGATTTAGATATGGCACGCAATATTGTTTTAAATGCAAAGCTGCGGCGGACAGGGATATGCGGTGCTGTTGAGACAGTTCTCATTGACGGCCAAGCATTAAAAAAATTTCTTCCTGTTTTAACTGCTTTACAGGAAAAGGGGTGTGAAATTCGTGCCACAGAAGATATTGTTTTTCTTATGCCAGATGTCAAATTAGCTTCTGAAGAAGATTGGTCGCATGAATATCTTGATGCTATTCTTTCTGTTAAAACGGTTGAGGGTGTTGAGGGAGCCATTTCTCATATCAAGCGTTATTCATCAGGACATACGGAATCGATTATTGCTGAGGATTTGGAAGTGGTGAAGAATTTTTTTAATCATTTAGATTCAGCTATTTTATTACACAATGCATCTACACAATTTGCTGATGGAGGTGAATTTGGTTTTGGAATGGAAATTGGTATCGCAACAGGAAAAATGCATGCACGTGGTCCCATAGGTGTTGGACAGCTAACATCATTTCAATATCACGTTAAAGGAAATGGTCAGGTTAGAGCTTGAGAACACCATTTTTTCCATGGAAAAATTGTATGCCACATGTTGAAAGATCTAATGTTGTGGGTCTTTTTGGTGGTTCCTTTAATCCACCGCATGCGGGGCATCTTCTTGTTGCAAAAATTGCCATTCGGCGTTTGCATCTTGATCAGTTATGGTGGATGATCACTCCAGGAAATCCTTTAAAGGATTGTACACAGTTGCCCTCTTTAGAGGAGAGAATGCAATTAAGTTTTAAACTTATTGACCATCCAAAAATTCGCTTAACAGGTTTTGAACAGGCTATAGGGAGCAAAGTATCAGTAGATACGATTTTTCATATTCTTACCCATTACAGTGGCGTAAATTTTGTATGGATTATGGGGGCAGATAGTTTTGCGACGATACATCAATGGTATCGATGGCATGATATCGTCTCTATGCTTCCTATTGCGATTATTGATCGTCCTTTAGGCAATCGGTCAGCACTTTCTTCTCCTATGGCACATATTTATCGCCGTTTTCGTTTGGATGAGAGAGAAAGTAAGCGATTACCTTTTATCAAGCCACCAGTTTGGACTTATTTGCATGGACCTTTATCTTTTCAATCTTCAACAAACCTTCGTTTGAAGAAGAATGATTTTTCTTGAACATTTCATAAGATTCTGCTTCTCTTTAGAGAAGTCTCTTTTTTAGATTCCACAACGATAAGAAAGGATATTGATCTGAAAAACGTTGCACACAAACACTCTTACGATATTATGCCTTCAAAAGAAAAAAAAGTTTTTTCTGTTAGTGAGAGTCTTGAAGTTATTCTCAAGAGTTTAGAAGATACAAAAGCAGAAGATATTGTTGCTATTGATATTCGAGGGAAGTCATCTTTGGCTGATTATATGGTCATAGCTTCAGCAAATTCGCAGCGTCATGTATCGTCTGTTGCTGATCATTTATTACATACTTGGAAAGATAGTGGGCAGGGGCTTGCGCGTGTAGAAGGGCTTGCTGGAGGTGACTGGGTATTGATTGATACAGGTGATATTATCACTCATCTTTTTCGTCCAGAAACTCGTCTTTTTTATAATTTAGAAAAAATATGGATGACACCGGATTTAAACGATACGGCTTTGCTTCTCTTCGGAGATCATTAAAATGCAAATTTCTATTTTTGCGGTTGGTCGTATGAAAAGTGGGGCGGAGCAAAAATTAGTTCAGCATTATTTGGATCGTTTTTCTAAAATTTCTGGAGATGTAGGCTTTCATTTAAAAAAGTTACAAGAGATACCAGAAAGTCGTGCTCACACAGTTTGTCAACGTATGGAGGAAGAGGGGAGAAAACTTATTGCATTTTTACCTGAAAAATGTCGATTAATTGTGTTAGATGAGCGTGGAGAATCGATTTCGTCAATTTCTTTTTCTGAAAAATTGAGGTGTTATCGTGATGAGGGCATTCGAGATGTCGTCATTGCTTTGGGAGGACCTGATGGGCATAATGAACAAATAAAGAAGCGTGCTGATTTTCTTTTATCTTTTGGTTTGATGACGTGGCCACATCAAATTGCACGTATTCTTCTTACAGAACAACTTTACCGCGCTGTAACAATTGAAAATAATCATCCGTATCATCGTTTTTAATATTTTTGTGCAATTTTTAGCACTTATTTATATGTTTATTAATATTGTTTTAGCTGACACCATTTAAAGCATCTCTAATGTATACGATGAGGTGTCATGGTTTTTGCAAATGAAAAAGCTTCTTCATAGAAAGATGCTATATTTATATGAGGAGTGCGTCATATTTGTCATTCTGCTCTTGAGTATGTTTTTTTGCTTTTCTGTATCGCGTGCGGAAGATACAATGAGGAGTACGGAAGTACATAAAGAATTGGGAGAAATTCGCCAAAATATTTCACTTTCGCGTGAGCGTGTTGCTTTTCTTATGCATCAAGTTGAGCATTTAAAAAAAGATCAACGTGTTTTGAGTGATGCACTCATAAAAGCGGCTAAAGAAGAACGTATAGTAGCAGATGATATTGCTAAAAGGGAAGAAAAGCTTAAAAAAATGATAGAAAAGCGGGTACAAGTCTATCAAAGTTTAAAAAATCGTCGTGCTGAATTTGCGGAAGTTCTTGCAATTTTGGAGCGTATGGGATTGAATCCGCCTCCTGCTCTTATGATACAGCCAGAGGACGCGTTGGCTTCTATACGTAGTTCTGTTTTATTAGGTACTGTTATTCCTCAGATGCAGGAGAAAACACGAGATTTAACAGAAAAACTCAAGGAGTTGACCAATTTGAGTAATTCCATTACTACGGAATATAAGGCATTAAAGACAAAACTGCAAAATCAAGCAGAGCAGCGAAAACGTCTAGAGCTTTTATTAGACCAAAAAAACAAACTACAAAAAAAATCAGAAAAAGAACTTACAGAACAGCAACAAAAAAATATTGCTCTTGCTAAAAAAGCGCAGTCTTTGGAAGAATTGATTTTAGAGCTCGATCGTCAGTCAAAACTTAACTCTGATGCATCAGTACAGGTACGGAAAAGTTTGCAATTGTTAGAACAGTCCAATTTTGAAAGCCGAAAAGGTTCTTTACTTTTTCCTGTTTCAGGAAAAAGAATACATCACTCTAACAAAAGTTCGCAGATTACGCGCTTTGGTGAAACGATAGAAACAGAGGCAGGAGCTGTTGTTATATCACCTGTGGATGCTTTTGTTGCTTTTGCAGGGCCATTTCGTTCTTATGGACAGTTAATCATTCTCAATGTTGGAAATGGTTATCATATCATTCTTACTGGAATGTCGAGAATTAATGTAAAACAGGGGCAATTTGTTCTTTCAGGTGAGCCTCTGGGTATAATGGAGATGCAATTTATTTCAAACAGTGTTGCATTGGATATAGGAAAAACTTCTCCAATGCTTTACATTGAGTTTAGAAAGCAGGGAAAACCTGTAAATCCAACTCCTTGGTGGCAGACTGAAAAAATAAGAAGGAGCCAAAATGATTCGTAAAGTTATTCTTTTGGTCGCTGGGGTATTGCTCGGCGCCTGTTCAATGATTATGGTGCAGTCTGTTGCTGCGAATAATGAAGATAATGCATATAAAAAGCTAGCTATATTTGGCGATGTTTTTGAGCGTGTGCGTATGCAATACGTTACAGTTCCAGATGATAAAAAGCTTATTGAAAATGCTATCAATGGCATGCTCACATCACTGGACCCTCATTCATCTTATTTGAATGCTGAAGAAGCCAAGGATATGCGGGATTCTACGAAAGGAGAGTTCGGAGGTCTTGGTATTGAGGTCACTATGGAAAAAAACTTAATTAAAGTTGTTTCACCAATGGATGATACTCCCGCTTCAAAAGCAGGTATTCTAGCAGGAGACCTTATTTCAAAAATTGATGATGTACAAACGAATGGTCAAACATTGAATGAAGCTGTTAATAAGATGCGAGGTGCTCCTGGAACGCCAATTACCTTAACAATTATTCGTTCTGGCGTTGATAAGCCATTTGAAGTGAAGATTATTCGTGATATTATCAAAGTAAAAGCGGTGAAATATCGGGTTGAGGGTGATATTGGATATTTAAGAGTTATCCAGTTTTCTGAGCAGACATTGAATAATCTTCTGGCGGCAATTAAAGATATCCAATCTAAAATTCCTGAAGATAAGCTAAAAGGTTACGTCCTTGATTTGCGGCTTAATCCGGGTGGGCTTTTAGATCAAGCTGTTAATGTTTCGAGTGCTTTTCTCAATAAAGGTGAAATTGTGTCGACTCGTGGGCGCAAAAAGAGTGATGTGACAAGATTTGATGCGAAGCCAGGTGATGTCATCAATGGAAAACCGCTCATTGTCCTTATTAATGGTGGTTCGGCAAGTGCTTCTGAAATTGTTGCGGGTGCATTACAAGATCATCGTCGTGCAACAATTTTAGGGACGCAGTCTTTTGGTAAAGGATCTGTTCAAACAATTATTCCTTTGGGTGAAAATGGGGCTTTACGCTTAACAACAGCACTTTATTACACGCCATCTGGCACTTCTATTCAAGGAACAGGGATCACGCCTGATATTATTGTAGAGCAACCACTCCCTGAAAAATATAAGGGTTATGATGTAAAAGTTGGTGAGTCTGCATTAAAAGGACATATCAAAGGAAAACGAGAGAGTAATAAAGGATCTGGTTCAGCTGCTTTTGTTCCCAAAGACCCTAAAGATGATATCCAGTTGAATGAGGCTTATAAATTGTTACGAGGTGAAATGGCAAATGCAGCATTTCCGCCAGATCCCAATAAGGATGTGTTAAAGTGAGAATTGATATCTATAGCTTGCGATTTTGAGGAATATTAAATGGATGCAGGTATTAATTTGAAGGTTCTTCCATATCGCAAATGTGTTGGGATTGTTATCTTTAATCATGACGGTAAAGTGTGGGTTGGGCGTCGTTTAATGATGCCCATTCATGCAGATATTGAAATATCTCATCGTTGGCAGCTTCCTCAAGGAGGGATTGATGAAGATGAAAAACCATTAGATGCAGCATATCGTGAACTTTATGAAGAAACGGGTATTCGATCTGTGAAGTTGATTAAAGAAGCACAAAATTGGTTCCATTATGATTTTCCACAAGAACTTATTGGGTGCACATTAACAAATAAATATCGTGGGCAAATACAAAAATGGTTTGCTTTCCAGTTTACAGGAAAGCTTTCTGAAATTGCGATTAATCCGCCACCAGATGGCAATAAAGCGGAATTCGATCAATGGAAATGGATTGATCTAGAAACCCTTCCGTTGATTGCTGTTTCTTTTAAAAAGCACGTTTATACGAAAGTTGTCAGCGAATTTCGAGGTAGCCTTAGACCATTATAAAAGCTATATGATTACGAGAAAGCTTTTTTTATTAAGATGCTTTATATTATAATAAATAATAAACATGTTTCTCTTTTATGTAAAGAACAGGAATATAAAATGAAAAAGTTATTTAATTTACTTATAGTTTTTACTCTCTTGAGTATTTCATCTGTTGCATTTGCAACAAGTTCAAAACCTCCTGCATCAAAAGATGCGGCAGCGACATTGCCAAATGGAGCTTCTTCTTTGACTGAAACCTACGGTTTGTGGACTATTAACTGTGGTATACAAGAAGGGAAAAGAATTTGTTTTATGCACCGTCAAGAAGTGAATGAGCAGGGGCGTGTTGTTGTGGCTATGGGCCTTACTCTCGATGCTGAGGGTGTTGTATCTGGTAATTTAACAGTTCCTTTTGGCATTTTGGTTTCTAAGCCTGTTCGTTTACAAGTTGATGAGGGAAAAGCTGTTATCGAAACCGGTATCCGGACTTGTGTACCAGCAGGTTGTGTGGTTCCTGTCGTTTTTGACAAAAATCACGTAGCAGCTTTACGTTCTGGAAAACAGTTAAAGTTGGCGATGACAATTGCTGCTGCAGGTGAACCAGCTTTGAATGATTTATTTGTTCAGCTAGATGGTTTTAGCAGTGCTCTTAATCGTTTGACTGCTTTGCAGAAATAATTTTAAAACTAAAAGCGGCCTTTAAAAGGCCGTTTTTAGTTTGTTTGTTTTTTATATATTAATAATTAAGACGATGAGATTTAAGATTAATCCTATAAGGGATATTCAGATTTTTTGCCGTTTCTTCTATTGTATGTTCTATTTTTAATTTTGATATTTGTTTTCTAACTGCATCGTCATTAAATAGAGAGATGAAGAATTTAGATATCTGGTTTTTATTCAAGAAAAAAGAGTATTGAAATATAAAACCATTTTTTGATACACAGACCTGCTTTAATGAAGGTTTTCTATACGCTCTTCTGTTTCCTTGATTGAAAGGGATGACGCATGATTTATGCATTGCTTCGAACGATTGATTTGATTTTTGAGATTTATATTGATATTTTAATCGCTAGTGTCATTTTTTCTTGGCTTTATGTCTTTAATATCATAAATTCACGCAATCGCTTTGTTGTTTTGATAGGAAGCTTTCTAGATCGTCTTACAAATCCCGTTCTAAGCCGTATCCGGAAAATTTTACCAAATTTGGGAACGATTGATATTTCACCTATTGTAGTGTTCATTATTATATATTTTATTCGTACTTTTATGTGGCGCGTTTACGCAAACATGTATGTATAGAAATATTACTTGAGGCGAATACATGTTTTATCAAGTTGATAAAAATAACTTGATTTTGTTTGTATATCTCATTCCAAAATCGTCTGTTGACAAAATAATAGGGATTGAATGTAGGGATGGTGAGAAACAATATCTGGTTATACGCCTTCGTGCTGTTCCTGAAGATGGAAAAGCGAATAAAGCTCTCATTAAATTTCTTGCCAAGCAATGGAGAATACCATCTTCTTCTATTTCTCTAAAAAACGGTGCAATATCTCGCTACAAACAACTTTACTTTTCAACACATTTAGAAGAGCTAAAGCAGATATGGCAATCCTTTAGAGATTGCATCTCGTAGAAAAAATAAAGAATAAAGCCTATTTTTAAATAGGCTTTATTTTATTAAAATCGTTATATTTTTTTATTGCGCTCAACAGCTTGCTTAATTAATTCATGCGCAAAGTTTTTATCACGCCATCCTTCAATTTTAGCCCATTTTCCAGGTTCCAGATCTTTGTAATGCTTGAAGAAATGTTCAATTTGTTTGAGTGTAATCTCGGGTAGATCTGTATAGTCATGAATATTGATATAGCGTTTTGTTAATTTTGTAGTGGGAATGGCAATAATTTTTTCATCTTTACCACCATCATCTTCCATCATTAGAGCTCCGATGGGGCGAACATTGATAACACAACCAGGCATAAGTGGACGGGTATTACAGATAAGGACATCAATAGGATCACCATCATCTGAAAGCGTATGAGGGACAAAACCGTAATTTCCAGGATAAACCATTGATGTATGAAGAAAACGGTCAACAAATAATGCACCAGACTTTTTATCCATCTCATATTTTATTGGTTGCCCACCAAGGGAGACTTCCACAATAACGTTAATATCTTCTGGTGGATTTTTGCCTACGGGTATTTCCTTAATATTCATAGAGACATCCTTTCTGGAATATAGTGAGGCTCAATACAATTAAATATTTTACCAAAGAGATTATGAAATTAACTTGAAATTGATGCACGTGTTTTTTCAAAACGTTTACGTTCATTAGGATCAAGATAGAGTTTGCGGAGACGAATATTTTTAGGGGTTACCTCCACAAGTTCATCATCTTGTATCCACGATAAGGCACGTTCTAATGTCATTTTAATGGGAGGCGTTAACTTTACGGCCTCATCTTTTCCAGAAGCGCGCATATTGGTAAGTTTTTTCCCTTTTAAGACATTGACTTCTAAGTCATTATCTCGTGAGTGGATGCCAATAATCATACCTTGATAGACTTTCACACCCGCATCGATGATCATAGGACCACGATCTTCAAGATTAAAAAGAGCATAAGCGACAGATTCACCGTTGTCATTTGAAATCATAACACCATTAACACGACCAGCAATGTCTCCTTTATAAGGTTCATAAGCATGGAAAAGGCGATTCATAATTGCTGTACCACGTGTGTCCGTTAAAAGTTCAGATTGATAACCAATGAGTCCTCGGGTTGGTGCATAAAAGACAAGGCGGACACGATTACCTCCAGAAGGACGTAATTCCACCATTTCGCCTTTACGTTCAGACATTTTTTGTACAACAGTACCGGAATATTCTTCATCAACATCGATAACAACTTCTTCGATTGGCTCAAGAGTTATTCCATTTTCATCTTTTTGCATAACAACACGTGGGCGTGAAACACTAAGTTCAAATCCTTCACGGCGCATATTTTCAATGAGAACTGCAAGCTGTAATTCTCCTCGTCCTGAAACGTAGAAAGAATCTTTATCGGCTGATTCTTCAATTTTAAGAGCGACATTGCCTTCTGCTTCTTTTAACAATCGGTCACGAATGACACGGCTTGTTACTTTATCGCCTTCAGTTCCAGCAAGGGGACTATCGTTGACGAGAAAACTCATAGTAACAGTAGGAGGATCAATTGGTTGGGCAGTAAGGGGTTCATTGACAGTAGGATCACAGAAAGTATCAGCTACGGTACCTTTTTGTAGACCTGCAATCGCAACAATATCACCAGCACTTCCTTCTTCAATAGGTTGCCGTTCTAAGCCACGAAACGCTAAAATTTTTGAAATACGCCCAGTTTCTAAAAGTTTTCCATCTTGTCCAAGAACTTTGACATTTTGATTGGGTTTTAGACAGCCAGAATGAATCCGCCCTGTAATAATTCGTCCCAAAAACGGATCCGCTTCAAGAATAGTTCCAATCATGCGAAACGGTCCTTCTGCTACACTAGGAGAAGGGACATGCTGCGTCACAAGATCAAATAAAGGACCTAATCCATGATCTTTTGGTCCTTCAGGGGCTTCAGCCATCCATCCATCGCGTCCAGATCCATAAAGAATAGGAAAATCAAGCTGTTCATCGGTTGCATCAAGAGCAGCGAAAAGGTCAAAAACCTCATTAATGACTTCATCAACGCGTGCATCCGGTCGGTCAATTTTATTAATAGCAACAATAGGGCGCAATCCTACTTTCAATGCTTTGCCAACAACAAATTTTGTTTGTGGCATTGGTCCTTCAGCAGCATCAACAAGTACAATGGCTCCATCAACCATATTTAGAATGCGTTCAACTTCTCCACCAAAGTCGGCGTGTCCAGGTGTATCAACAATATTAATTCGAGTATCTTTCCAAACAACAGATGTCACTTTCGCTAGGATTGTAATTCCGCGTTCTTTCTCAATATCGTTTGAATCCATCATACGTTCGCTTGTACGCTGATTATCACGGAAGTTTCCTGATTGCTTGAGAAGTCCGTCTACAAGCGTTGTTTTCCCATGGTCAACGTGGGCAATGATGGCAATGTTACGCAATTGCATAAATTTTCTTCTTTTCGTTTAATGAAATTTCATTTGAGGCAAAGTCTTTACATTCTTTGCCTGACTATTAAAAAACCTTTTACATGTTTTTTTATAGTTTTGGAAGATGGAGGCAATATTTTTATGACAAAACTATTTATCCAAGTCTTTAAGGCTCTATTAAGCTTCAATTGCTGGAGCTTCGTAAAAGGATTTTTATAGTGCGTATGTTCTATTCTCGAGCTAAGAATTATCCAAAAAATCACCGTCAACTTGATTTCTATCAATATGACACAAGGAGTTTATATGAGCTCTTGTAAGAGTAAGTAAGTATAAAGGTAGCCATATTATTGTTGTTGTTTTGCAAAGAGATTAATAAAAATCCGGAATATCTCTCAATCCATAGCCAATTTATTGACAACTGTACAACATTCTTATTCTAAATAAAGCTTTTTCTTATTCTATAACTTGTCAATCAAAATCCAGATCTAATGCAACCGTGTATTTGAGGTAAATATTGAGATGATTAAGAATTTTATAAGAAGTTCTAGCTTTTGTATGCCAGATTGGGGCAAGAGTTATATCTGTTTGATTTATTTATGAACCCGGAATACAGTCTTATTTAGAAAGAATATGAAGGCATCCAAAGAAAATTTCCATCTTTGCCGTTAATCCAATTTATGCTTTCAAAGGCATCTAAAGTAATATCTTTTAAACCATGGAGATAGTGCTTTGCCCCTCACACTTTTGTTAATCGTATTCTCTAATAGGAGCATGCTTTTCATGCCAAACAGAACACTTTAAACAGAATATACTTGTTGTTGCATATTCATGTACTTAAGAGAGATTGCTTAACGTATACTACATCCATTCCATGATAGGCTCATAAATGATATAATATACGCGAATAGTATACTACTAACGCCTTTGTGAAAAAATATAAAACTGTTGAGCATTATCATTATCATTCTTTCTCAGCTGTCAATATTGCGCCAGTTTTTGCTACGAGAAAGAAGATATAAGAAGTATTTTATTTTTTTCTTGAATAGTTTTTAGCCATACACCGATCTCGTTTGTGACTGGCAAGAAGATGACTTTAATCGATTTAATATGAGAAGCTTTATGATGAGGTAAATTTACGTTATTCGGAGCTGTTATTCAAAAAAAATAATAAATTATCTATGGAGCGGTGCGCTAGAAAATAAATAATAAAGCTTATTCTCTTATGGAAAGAATCTTAGGTTACATGACAAGATCTTTCCATAAGTAAGAGTTTTTACTTTACATGTTTAAAGAAGAGTTCCTGACAAAATGAGGGAAGCTACAGAAAAATAGATTATAATGCCCATGACATCTACTAAAGTTGCCACAAAAGGAGCAGAAGCACTTGCTGGATCAAATTTTAAACCTTTAAGAATAAAAGGCAACATAGATCCAGAAAGAGAACCAAAGGTAACGATTCCAACTAAAGCTGTACCCACTGTTGTCGAAATAGCAATCCAATGTTGTCCATAGTCGTAGATACCCAGTTTTTGCCAAAGAGCAATGCGCGTAACACCAATAATTCCTAGTAAGAGACCAAGGGATAGTCCTGTTGGAATTTCACGAATGATCACTTTCCACCAGTCTTTCAACGTGAGTTCACGTAAAGCCAATGCACGGATAATAAGGGATGTAGCTTGTGAGCCGGAATTTCCTCCTGAGCTCATAATGAGAGGTATGAACAGTGTAAGAATAATCGCTTTTTCGAGTTCTGTTTCGAAATGTTGCATAGCGCTTGCTGTCAGCATTTCACCGATAAAGAGTAAAGCGAGCCATCCGCCACGTTTTTTCATCATTTCAGGAAACTTAATTTGCATATAGGGCTTATTAAGCGCTTCCATACCCCCAAATTTATAGGCATCTTCATTCATCTCATCGACCATAGTATCAAGCACGTCATCAACGGTTACAATGCCAATGACATGGTTACTTTCATCAACTACAGGCACAGAGAGAAGATCATGGCGCTGGAAAAGGCGTGCGATATCTTCATGATGTGTGAAGGGCGATATTGTAATGGGCGAGTCATGGGTAGGGACATTAAGAATTAGTTCATCAGGTGAGGCAAGAATAAGGTTACGCAGGGAAACAGCTTTTAGAAGAGTACCTGTTTTAGGGTCAATTACATAGCTGGTATAAACTGTTTCACGTGTTCGCTCGACCTCACGGATGTGATCCAAAGTTTTTTGTATGGTCCAGTTTGAAGGAACGGCTATAAATTCTGTTGTCATCAGTGCCCCTGCTGTATGGTCAGGATAACTGGTGAGTTTTTTAAGTTCAGCGCGCGTTAAGGGGTTAAGCAAGGCATAAAGTCGTGTGCGGGTTTCTTTATCCATTTCTTGAAAGACGTCTGCAGCAGCATCGGCAGACATGCCATCAAGAATTTCAACAGCACGATTTATAGGGAGAAGTTCTAGGATGGCAGCAGGTTGCTCAAGCTCTGGTTTATCAAAAAGTTCGATAACATAATCAAGAGGCAGAAGACTAAGAATAGTTACACGTTCCATGCTATCGAGGTCATTTATGATATCAATAGAGTCTGCAAAATGCTGGTTCTTTAACTTTTCAGCAAGAGCTTCAGGAGAAAAATTTTTGAAGTCGAAGGCCGTTTTGATTTCAGTCATGATAAAGTACCTCCTGAAGAGTTGGAGAGTTATAAATCTAGATAATAGATGAGATAAAAACAAAAGTTTATGGAAGATTTAAAAAAAACTCCCCAGCTATATTCCCAATTGTTAATATTTGAAGTAAAGTCAAGGGTGAATTATAAGTTATAAACAAGTTTCTGAATCACTAAAACGAGAATACAGCTTAATTTGAGGATAATATAAAAGCGTAAATGTAAAAATCAGTTCTGATTTTTACCATCATTTCTTTAATGCAGTTTTGTGATTTTCAAAAGAATCTACAGCAATATTTTGTAAAGAGTGGAGATTATGCCTTTCTCCAAGTGTTTTTGTTAATATGCAATTCTATTGTGATGTGTGAGCGAATAATCTTTATTGCTTCAATATAATATGGTTTAAAATGAAAGAACTTTGCGATTTTCAGGTTTTTTATTCAATAGCGTTTTGAAAGGTAGTTTTGAAACTCACGAGATAGTTTTAGTATGTTATCAATTTGTGTCGTAAAGATAATTGTTACAGTTTAAATTTATAATGGAGACATAAAGTATTATGGCAAAAGAAGCAGTGCTGGAGTGGAAGGGATTTTCATGTCTTCCTGATTTTTCTTCTATAAGTGATGAAGATTTTAAACCCGCTTTTGAACAGGCTCTTCAAGAAGCCGAAGAAGAACTAGAGGCGATTGCGATGGTGCAAGAACCACCAACGCTTGAGAATTTTTTACAGCCTTTTGAGCTTTGCGGCAAAGCGCTTGATCGTGTCTGTTCAATATTTTTCTTACGCACCAGTGCTCATACGAATGTATTAATTCAACAGCTAGAGCAAGAGTTCGTTGTAAAACTTTCTCGTTATTCTTCAAAAATGATGATGGATGCGCGGATATTTGCGAAAATAGATATGCTTTATAAACAGTCGCAGCTGGGCATATTTGAGAGTGAAACAACACGTGTTCTTGAATTATGGTGGAAAAAGTTTGTTTGTCATGGGGCAAAACTCGATGAAAAAGCTAAGAAACGGCTTTTGGAAATTAATGAAAGACTTGCTTTTTTAAATGCTACTTTTGGACAAAATGTCTTAAATGATGAAGCTGAATGGATTCTATTTTTAAAACAAACAGACTTATCTGGTTTACCGCAAGATCTCATTGCTTCAATGAAGGAAATTGCGTGTGAAAGAGGCAATGAAGAAGCGTATGCATTAACACTAGCACGTTCGATTGTTGAACCTTTTTTAAAATTCTCTGATCGTCGTGATTTGCGTGAGGTTGCATTCCAAGCTTGGGCTAAACGTGGTGAAAATAATAACAAGAATGATAATAAAACAATTATTGTAGAGATTGTTGCGCTTCGAGATGAGCAGGCTAAATTATTGGGATATAAATCTTTCGCAGATTTGAAGCTCGATAATACTATGGCTAAAAGTGTTGATTCCGTTATGGATTTGCTTATGCCTGTATGGGAGCGCGCAAGAGCGAAAGCTTCTACTGAGCAAATTGACTTACAAAATTTTGCCAACAATCAGGGCTGCAATGAATCTTTAGCTGCTTGGGATTGGCGTTATTATGCTGAAAAACTTCGTACTGAAAAACTTTCTTTCGATAGCGCGGAGATTAAATATTATTTTCAGCTTGATCGTATGATTAAAGCGGCTTTTAGGGTAGCAGAAAAACTCTTTGGCATTACATTTGAAGAAAAAAACGCTGTTACACTTTGGCATCCTGATGCACGTTTGTGGGAAGTAAAAAAGTCTGATGGAAGTCTACTTGGGCATTTTATTGGTGATTATTTTGCGCGTTCTTCAAAACGCTCCGGTGCGTGGATGAGTAGTTTGCAATCACAACATAAATTGGATGGCGGACAAAAGCCTATTATCTACAATGTTTGTAATTTTGCTAAACCGCCCAAAGGAGAAGTTGCTCTTTTATCACTTGATGATGCACGTACGCTTTTCCACGAATTTGGACATGCATTGCATGGTTTGCTTTCTGATGTCACATGGCCATCTGTGTCGGGAACATCTGTTGCACGTGATTTTGTTGAGCTACCTTCTCAACTTTACGAACATTGGTTAACCGTGCCAGAGATATTAAAATCTTATGCTATACATACAAAAACAGGCCATCCTATGCCACAAGAGTTGATAGATAAAGTTTTAGTAGCACAGACATTTAATGCAGGATTTTCTGCCGTTGAATTTATCTCATCAGCTTTAGTGGATATGGCTTTTCATCAAGGCGAAACAGTCACTGATCCAACAGTGTTTGAACGCCAAGAATTAGAAAAGCTGCAAATGCCTGACACAATTATTATGCGTCATCGTCCCCCACATTTTATGCATGTGTTTGCAGGGGATGGTTATGCATCTGGTTACTATTCTTATATGTGGTCGGAAGTTCTTGATGCAGATGCTTTTCAGGCTTTTGAAGAAACGGGAGATGTTTTTAATTCAGAGCTCGCTGATCTTTTAAAGCGTTGTATTTACTCCGCTGGAGGAAGTCGTGATCCAGAGGAGCTTTATAAAGCTTTTCGGGGACGGATGCCTTTACCAGAGGCAATGATTAACAAACGTGGACTATAAGATATAACGGTATGGTTAACACCATGCCGTTTTCATATTATTCGAAAGGTGCAGTTGCGAGTTATGTAAATTTCCTCTTCATTATAGCTCTGTAAACAGAGTTTTTTATCTTATTCGCTTTTTGTTTATAGAGGAAAACAGATTTTGTATTTTAAATAGACATTATGGGAAAGAAAAATCATCAGCTCGATCTTTTTGATGCCCATTTGGTGGAAACCATGATTTTTTTATAAAACTTGACTTTCTTTTGCCTAAAAGGTGAGTGTTTTGTTGTGCCATATCATCGAGGCTCATTGGAAGCTGACGCATAATTTTACTCCGCTCTTGATTCTCTGATTCTTGTATAAGTTTTTGAATAGCTTGATCGGTTGAGTAAGGATTTCCATGAGAAAAGGCATAAAAATTTAAAATATTTTTCAATGGCTTTTCTAAATAAGAGGCAAGTTTTTTCTTTCCTTCAGGGGTGAAATGCATGCCATTATTGGTGCGTAATTTGGTTATTTTCCCATTAATATCATAGCCTGAAAAAGAAAAATTTCCTGTCTCATCACTAAAGCCGCTCCAGATATCGAGAAAATACCCTCCTGCTGTTTCTGTTTCTTGTTGATAGAGCGCATTAAAATTTTTTATTTTTTGTGTCAAAAGATCATTTTCAAAAGAAGGTTGACCTATCCATATCCATGGTTTTCCAGAGGCATGAAGACTTTCAGCAATTTCGATAATTCTTTGTTTGTAGATGCGCATCCATTCTGACTGATCTGTGTTAATCATGTTATGAGAGTCTGTGATGGGTTGATTATCATTTGCACCGATCATCATGATAATAACATCGGGATTATTTTGATCAATGAGTTTAGAAATATTGCCTTGCCAAGAATAATAATCCGTTCGAACTAAGCCGGAAGCTGGTATTGTGTTGTTCATGATAACGATATCGCTATTATTTATAAAAGACTTCTTAAGTGCATCGGCAACAGCAGAAGCTGCAAAATCCCCTATGACAAGAATGCGCTTTGCATTCTCATTTTTCAGCTTTTGTATGTTTTTTTGTGTTACGATCTTTTTTTGCGGCTTGTCTATTTTTTGTTCTATAATTTGCGGTGGCTGCTGTGTCTGTTTGTTTTGTTGTGACAACCATTTGAAGAAGTTCGTTGCTTTACTTGGGGATGGCTGTAAGATCCCCACAATAGAAAGTGAAAACAGCAATAATGTCAAGTATATCAGGCGAAAAGAAGACAAAAATTTAGTCTCCCTTATTGTTTGCGAAGGAGAAAAAGCACTTGAGATGATGGATATCCATTTGCTTTTAGACCGTGACGCAGTTGAAAAGCTTTAATTGCTTTGCGAGAAGCTGTTCCGATTTTTCCATCAACATTCCCTTTATAATAGCCCAGTGCACTTAAGCGAGATTGTAGTTCTTTACATTCCTGGAAAGTAAGAGGTTGAAAAGGTCTTTGCCAATCATTTACCAATCCAGGATGTCCAGCAATGCGATCAGCAAGAAGGCCAACAGCAAACGCATAACGATCTGCATTATTATAATGTTTCAGAACAAAGAAATTTTTTGTGACTAAAAATATAGGTCCTTTTGCTCCATCTGGATATTTTAATATTGCTTGTTCAGCTGATGTAGGAAGAGGGTGCCCATTTGCGTGTTTTACACCTAATTTTTTCCATTGTTCAAAGGAATACCAGCCTTCAGGAAGGTTTTTCCCCTGCGGCACTTTTACCTCTACTCCCCAAATAAGATTAGGTTGCCAGCCATTTTTGTGGAGAAGGTTAGCAGCAGTAGCCAGAGCATCTGGAACAGAGTTCCAGATATCACGCCGTCCATCTTGGTCCATATCAACTGCATAGGCGAGATAACTGCTTGGAATAAATTGTGTATGCCCCAATGCACCGGCCCAAGATCCAGTGAGTTGAGAGCGTTTAATTTCGCCACTTTGTAGAATTTTCATAGCAGCAATCAGCTGTGTATATGCATATTTTGCACGTTTTTTATCAGCATAGGCTAAAGTTGCAAGAGAGCGAATGGTATCACGCATTACACTTTTATTGGCTAAAACCTTCCCATAGTTGCTTTCCATTGACCAAATAGCAAGCAGAATATTGCGATCAACACCAAAACGTTTTTCAATTTGAAGAAGCCATTTGTTCCATTTTTGAGTTTGGCGCCGTCCTTCCTCAATTGCAATATCATGGACACGATTATCGAAATAGTTCCATGAAGGAGCAACAAATTCCGGTTGGTATGCGGCGCTTTTTAGAACTTCTGGATCAATGGAATTAACACCTTTAAACGCCATATGAAACGTAGAGGGGGTAATATTGTGAGCAATAGCTATTTTTTTAAATTCTTTAATCCAGTGTTTAAATCCGCTATCAGCATATGAAAGGGATATAAAAAACATAAAAAAAGCAGAAAAAATAACGGCAGAGACAGTGAAAAGAGTTCTCCAAGTTATTGACTTCTCTAAAAAGAGAGTCTTCAATTCTGTTTTTTGCATTTTGAAATCCCCATTAATATTCAATTCATTAGATGTGCAATAACTTTATTTTGTATTTAGTTTAATCGATAATATGATCAAGAAGAGGAAAAAACTGAATAAATAATACGTTTTAATCCTTTCAATAAATTCTCAGACTCTTTTTACATTTTTATTATCCATTATAATGATAATCAAAACAATAAGATATCTTTTTTACCATTTCGTAAAAACATATGATAAATAAAACAAAAAAGTTATATGAATTCATTGAGGAGGGTGAGTGTGCGTAAAATCCGGAAAGCAGTATTCCCAGTAGCAGGTCTTGGGACGCGTTTCCTTCCTGCGACAAAAACGATTCCTAAAGAAATGCTAACAGTTGTTGATAAACCTGTTATTCAATATGTTGTGGATGAGGCGAGGGAAGCTGGTATTGAGCATTTTATTTTTGTGACTGGACGTAACAAAGCAGTCATTGAGGATTATTTTGATGCGCAAGTTGAATTATACACGACACTTGCTGAATGTGGAAAGAAAGAAGATCTTGCACACTTATACCGTTTACAGCCATTACCAGGGTCAACTTCTTTCACTCGGCAACAGCAACCTTTGGGATTAGGGCATGCTCTTTGGTGTGCGCGTGAATTAGTTGCAGGGGAACCTTTTGCTTTATTATTACCCGATATGTTGATACAGGCGAAAAAGGGCTGTCTTTCTGAAATGATGAGCCTTTATGAAAAGGTGGGTGGGGGAAATATTATAGCAGTTCAGGAATGCGATCCTAGAGAAACACATAAATATGGTATTGTTGGGAAAGGCAAACAGATTGCAAATGGTTTTGAAATCACAAAAATGGTAGAGAAACCAGTACAAGGAACGGCACCATCAAATTTGTACATCAATGGACGTTATATTTTGCAGCCAGAAATTTTTAATATTCTTTCTACTCAAGAACGGGGAACAGGAAATGAAATTCAATTAACAGATGCTATGATACGGCTTTCAAATGAGCAAGATTTTTGGGGTTTGCAAGTAAAAGGGCGCACTTTTGATTGCGGTTCTAAAGCTGGTTTTATTGAAGCCAACGTTGCATTTTCTTTGGCACGCGCTGATATGCACAGCCACGTTTCTGCCTCATTGAAAAATTTACTGGAAACCATTAATGTTGAAAAATAATATAGATCTCTCACTTAATTTTATTGATCGAATTTGATTATGATAATACCGTCTCCTCATATGGCTTTGCAGGGTGCTGTTGTATCAGCGCTTAAAACACTTGCCAGTGAAAAGCAGGGGCTTGAAGCCCTTGAAAAAGCTCTTCTGGAAAGTCTTTCTTCTTCTTTTGAAGCGGCTGTTCAAACTATTAGAAATGCTCGTGGACATGTGGTCATTACTGGTCTTGGAAAAAGTGGTCATATAGGGACAAAAATTGCAGCAACCTTAGCCTCAACTGGAACACCTGCCTTTTTTGTTCACGCTGCAGAAGCCAATCATGGTGATCTTGGTATGATTGGATCTGATGATGTTATTCTTGCTTTATCATGGTCTGGTGAAACTCAAGAGTTAAGTGGTATTATGAGTTATGCGGCGCGTTTTCGTATTCCCCTTATTGCGATGACATCAAGTAAGCACTCTGTGTTAGGACGACAAGCTGATATTGTGCTATTATTACCAAAGATAGAAGAGGCTTGCCCCCATGGTTTAGCCCCTACAACTTCAACAATTATGCAATTGGCAATGGGAGATGCATTAGCGGTTTCTCTTTTAGAAATGCGTGGTTTTACCGCAACGGATTTCAAAATATATCATCCTGGTGGTTCTCTTGGTGCAAGCCTTAAATACGTGTGTGATATTATGCATGAGGGTGATAATATTCCTTTGGTAATGCAGGGAACATCTATGACTGAAGCGATGAATGTTTTGGTGGAAAAACATTTTGGTTGTGTTGGTGTTGTGAATCAAGAAGGTGAACTAATCGGAATTGTAACTGATGGCGACCTTGCACGTAACATTCATTTTAATTTATCAAAATTTAATGTTGACGAGGTGATGACCAAAGCTCCTAAAGTTGTAAAGCCAAATACACTTGTTGGTGCAGCAACAGCTTTTATTAATGATCATCAGATTGGTGCATTTTTCGTGGTTGAAGATAAAAAACCGATAGGAATTGTCCATTTTCATGATCTTTTGCGCATTGGCGCTGCTTAGATTAAGCTTCCTTATCAAATAAAATGTTATTTTAGGTTGAAATAGATTGCAGGATACAAAGTTACAATTTTATTGTAGGTGGCTTTACTGATATTTTGTGGAAGAAAATGATTATTTTACGCATTTCATAATGTTTAGAAAATTCTCAGGGTAAAGATTATACCAGCCTCTTTGCGTATTTTAGAGAGGATTTTCTATCAGGAGGAGAACGGATCGCCTCCTGCTTAATGTGTGTGCTCCCTCTGTTCTTAAGAGAGATTTCCCTTGTACTTTGTTTAAGATTTCCGCTTAAGGAAAAACTGTGCTCCTGTATGTGAGGTGCAGAGAAGTTGTGTGGCGTCATATGACATTGTACAATTGACTCTAGAAATTGTTCCACGGAGAATAGAGCGTATTTCAATTTCTATATTTTGGGCATTGAGATAATTATATGCCCCTTCTGATAGTTTTTCTTCTGTATCTGCTGCACGCGTTTCAAAAACACCATTGTGGAAAGAAGAAATAATACCATTCTCATCAACCCATTTCCCATCAATTCCAGTTGGCATATTTGAATTATAATATTGCGAAAATTTACAGGCACTTAACAGCAAGGCGGTGATTGTAAGACATAAAATATGAAAGGTATGTTTCATTTATTGCACTCTATTTAGATTATTTTCTCTCGAGTTTCTATAACATTATTAAATTACCCCATGAGTCAATATGAAAAATTTAATGAAAATCAATGAAAAAGCAAAAAAATGGAAAAAAATGCCTTAATGTTGTATTTAATTGATAGCTTGATGAAGTTTGTAAGTGAAACACAAGAGGTGAAATATTTCTTATGGTTTACAACAATTTTGATATTAAGCTGCTGAGTAGTCTCAAAGGAGATTATTGACATTATGGTTGGTCCCATTCTTGTTGCGAGTGAAGATTATGGAAGACGTATAGAACTTTCTGCTATGCTGAGAGGTTTTGGTTATCGTGTCATTGAAGCAGAAAATGGTCTCCGTACGATTGATCTTTTACACAGGCGTAAAAACATTGTGCTTGCACTCCTTGATGTCGTTATGAGTGATTTGAGTGTGAGCGATTTGATTAAAATGATTAGAGTTGCTGGTGTTTCTGTTCCTATTGTCGTTATAGCACAACAAGAGAATCAGCATTTACTCCAGAAAGCTTTAACAGCTGGAGCTATTGATTATTGGATCCATCCAGTAACATTATTACGCGTAAGAGTTACTTTGGATATTCTTGCTCTTATTTCTGCCTTGGAGCATGAGGTTCGAGATATTCGGCGAAAAAAAGAGAATCATTTACGGTTTTCTGATCTTTGCGTAAAAAGTAGAGCTATGCAGATAGTGTTAGAACAATCGAGACAAGCAGCAACTTCTTTACAGAATCTTTTGATAGAGGGGGAAGCTGGAACAGGACGTGAGACATTAGCTCGGATTATTCATCATGAGGGATTATTTTCGGAGGGTGTTTTTGTTCGCTTTCAATGTTCAGCCATCGTTGATCCAGAAGAAGAAAATCAGCAGTGGTTTAAAGAATTCCTACCATTGGTTTCTTCTCTTGAAAAAGGGACACTTTGCCTTTGTGATATTGATCGACTTGAGCCCATACAGCAAAAACGGTTTGCTCATTACCTTAAAGAGAGGGAAAGGGATACAAAAGGAGGATTTTTCCCTTTTCGGATCATTGCTATTTCAACATCGCGTTTAAAGGACTTGGTTAATGAGAACTTTTTTTTGCATAGTTTGTTTGAACAATTTTCTCACTTGTCTATTAGCGTCCCTGCTTTACGAGAATTAAGGGATGATTTTCCAGAGATTACACAACGTTTGATTGATCGCATTATCACAGAAACAGGGCGATCACATGTCCATGGTTTAGCAGGCTCTGCTCTTTCCTTGCTTATGCAGTATGATTGGCCTGGCAATAGAAATGAGCTTGAAACCTTTTTATTTCGTGCGATTTTACTCAGTGAAGGACCGTTATTAACTGTTCGAGATTTTCCGCAATTAATGGGAAATTCATTAATGAATGTTCCCAATATCATTGAGGGTAATATACAAGAAGATAATGAACAAGAATCGATAAAATTTTTGAATACTGATGGGCATGTGCGTACTTTTGCAGAGATGGAACATGATATTATAGAGAAAGCGATTAAACATTATAAAGGACATATGAGTGAGATTGCGCGCCGCCTTCATATTGGTCGCTCTACACTTTATAGAAAAATGGAAGAATTGAGAGCAATAAGAAATCAAGAACGAAAGTAAAATTCATAACAAATTTCTCTTCATGACAAGCATGAGTTTCAAAAAAATAGAGTGGATTTTGATAAAGTTCGTGGGGGAAGCTTAAGAAAACAATTATTTATTGTAAAATTTATCTATAGAGGATGATTTTGTAGATTTAAATCAAATATAAATTTTATGTGATTATTTTAATCGTTTGTTTCAATTTATACAATTTTAGTTAAGTTTACATTTATTAAAACAGAGAAGCATTTTTAAAAACTTTTAAATACTACCGCTAAAATTTTTGTATCATCAATATTAAATTTATACTCTCTTAAGCAAGAAGTGGCATTTTATCTGCTATACGATTAAGATAAAGTGATTAGTGTTATCGTTTGCATTACTGATGATGTGATAGTTTAAAATAGAAAGTTTATCCTCTTTGACTCTTTTACAGATTGTTATTGGTTTTGTCCTCTTTTTTTTTATTGCATCTATGTTGGCAATCTACACCTATGGGCGTTTTGTGAAAAATGCTAGGGGGCAGTGTTCTTATGCGTTACCTATTCAGAAAGATGAAACTAAGCTTGATCGTATCGTCAGTCAATTAGCTGAGGAAGAAAATGGATTGGGGATTGATAAAGATGCCCTTTCCCTCATTATCAGCAATTTGGATGCGTTTTGTGTTCGTGCAATAGGAGCTGCAGAGGCTGGGCGTAGCCTTGATCTGATGTATTATATTTGGGACGATGATTTAACGGGGCGCCTATTATTAAGTGAAATAGTTGAGGCAGCAGATCGGGGTGTTCGGGTACGGCTTCTTTTGGATGATATTAATGCTCAGGCACGTGATCCAGCTTATATTGCGCTAGATAAACATCCTCATATTGAGGTGAGAATGTTTAATCCAGGGCGATCTCGTAAAGGTGGTTTACGCCGTGGTTTAGAAATTATATTACGGGCAATTACCGTAACACGTAGAATGCATAATAAAGCTTTTATTGTTGATGGCAGGGTCGCTTTTGTAGGAGGACGTAATCTTGCAGATTCTTATTTTGATGCTGGTAAAGAATCCCATTTTCGAGATTTAGATTTGATGTTAATCGGTCCCTCTGTTAAAAAGGTAGAAAGTATCTTTGATGATTTTTGGAATAGTGCTGTTGTTTTGCCAATTCATACTTTGGTTGTTCCTAAAAGCGCAAGTGATCTTAGCTATTGGAAAGATAAATTACGAAAGTTTCGTGATTCCAAGGTTGCAAAAGTTTATTTAGATTATGTCAAAGAGCACATTAACTTTAATTGTTTTATCCAAACAGGAAAGCGGTTATTTTTAGCAGACAAAGTTGTTGTTCTTTCTGACCCTCCAGAAAAAGCATTGCGTAAAAAAGCAAGCAATTGGCTTATGAAGGCACTTTCAAAGGTTATTGGAAATGCCCAAAAAACGGTTCAGATTACGTCACCTTATTTTGTTCCTGGTAAGGTTGGCACGCAGAATTTTAGTAATTTGGTTTCAAAGGGTGTTGATGTCAAAATTCTGACAAATTCTTTAGCAGCTACTGATGTAGCATTAGTGCATGGTGGTTATGTACCGTATCGTAAGGCATTGTTGAAAAGTGGTGTTAATCTTTATGAATTAAAAGCGGAAGGCAATACTCATGGGTTACGATTGTTTCGATCGAGTAAGGCAAGTTTACATGCCAAAGCTTTTTTAATTGATCGTAAAACAGCTTTTATTGGATCTTTAAATTTTGATCCAAGATCAGCATCATTAAATACAGAAATGGGCATTCTTTTTGAATGTGCTCCCATTACAGCAAGATTAGATTTGTTGTTTTCTGAAGAAACCACAGGGGAAATGAGCTATCATCTGCGTCTTGGTGATAATAATCGTATTTATTGGGATTTTATTGAAAATGAAAAAAAATATAGCATTGACTATGATCCAGAAAGCAATTTTTGGCGTCGCGCATTTGCAAAAATAATAAGTTGGTTACCTATTGAATCACAATTGTAAATTTTTATAAACCACACTTAAAAAAATATTTTATTTTTCTTTTCATTTTGTTTGTAGCATGGCATAATTTTTTGCCAATCTACCATGTATGAGAACCGCAGTTGTATTTTAAAGCTCCTTGCGGTGTTTTATTATAAAAGGAATTTTGCTATGGCAAAGATTGTTGAAACGGGGACAGGTGCATTGGCACTGACTTTTGATGATGTACTTTTACAACCCGGTCATTCTCTTGTTATGCCTAGTCAAGTGGATCTCAGTACGCGCATTGCAGCGGATATTAAGCTCAATTTGCCATTGCTTTCTGCGGCAATGGATACGGTAACAGAATCGCGTTTGGCTATTGCGATGGCTCAAGCTGGTGGTCTTGGGGTTATTCATCGTAATATGTCTCCTGCAGAGCAGGCAGAAGAGGTCCGCCAAGTAAAAAAGTTTGAATCTGGTATGGTTGTTAATCCAGTCACCATTGGACCAGATGCAACACTTGAAGAAGCAAAATCTTTGATGCGCTCTCATGGTATTTCCGGTATTCCGGTTGTTGAAAATGGTGCTAAAGGTGAAACTGCTGGACGGCTTGTTGGCATTTTGACAAATAGGGATGTGCGTTTTGCATCGGATCCCAAACAAAAAATTTATGAATTAATGACGCATGAAAATTTAATCACAGTGCGTGAAAATGTTCAACTCAATGAAGCAAAGTATCTTTTACACCATCATCGTATTGAAAAATTATTAGTTGTGGATGAACAGAATCGTTGTGTCGGACTGATAACAGTTAAGGATATTGAAAAAGCAAAATTAAATCCAAACGCTGCCAAAGATTCGCAAGGTCGCTTGCGTGTTGCAGCTGCAAGTAGTGTAGGGGACGATGGGTTTGAGCGGGCTGAACGATTAATTGATGCAGGTGTTGATATTCTAGTGATTGATACTGCACATGGACATTCTCAGCGTGTATTAGACACAGTTGAGCGTATTAAAAAAATGACGTTTTCTCCAGCCATTATTGCTGGTAATGTCGCAACTCCGCAAGCAACACAGGCTTTGATTGACAGTGGTGCGGATGCTATAAAAGTTGGTATTGGTCCTGGTTCTATTTGCACAACGCGAATTGTTGCAGGTGTTGGTGTTCCTCAGCTTGCAGCCATTATGAGTGCGGCAGAAATTGCTGATAAGGCCGGTATTCCCGTTATTGCTGATGGGGGGATAAAAGCTTCGGGTGATTTTGCTAAAGCCTTAGCAGGTGGGGCTTGTGCTGCTATGATTGGCTCTCTTTTAGCGGGTACAGAAGAAAGCCCTGGTGAAGTTTATCTATATCAAGGACGATCCTTTAAAGCTTATCGCGGCATGGGATCTGTTGGTGCTATGGCACGAGGATCGGCAGATCGCTATTTTCAAGATGATGTTCGTGATGAACTTAAGTTGGTTCCTGAGGGTGTAGAGGGGCAGGTGGCTTATAAAGGTCCTATAGCATCAGTTCTACATCAGCTTGCTGGTGGACTTCGTGCTTCGATGGGGTATGTTGGAGCAAAAGATCTTGTAGAGTTTCGTGAAAAAGCAACGTTTGTACGTATTACGAATGCGGGACTCCATGAAAGTCATACGCATGATGTTTCTATCACACGAGAGAGTCCAAATTATCGTGGGCCAGTTTAAAGATATAAGATCCTAATGTCATATTGCATAAATATAAAATCTTCCGAGAATAAGAAAGAGAGACTGCGCTTTTTTCTGTTTGTAATTTGGTGTAATAATCCCAAAAAGGAAAGAATTAGAGGTCAAAACTCTAATTCTTTCTGTTAAGACTATATGAAATAAGTTATATAAAATTAGAATTAACTTTTTGTTGTCTTCCGTCCAGTCTTTGACGCACGTTGGCGAGTGTTTGTCTGATCACTTTGGATGGATTTCTTTCCGTTGTTTGAGGGCATTGTATTATGACGGCTTTTAGACGAAGTTGTTTTTCCATTATTATAAGTCATTATTTTCTCCTTTTAAATTGTCTGGCAGTTGCCATTAGAGTAAAAACGGTCATGCCAAATAGTGGTTCCAAGCATTTTCTAAAAAGTTAATTTTTTGTTGAACGTAAGATGAAATTGTTTAATTTTATGAGAAGACTTTTTCTATTTTTTCAGCAGGATAGCCGTACAAAGATGGGAGATATTTGATTTTTTCGTAATGCATGGCGGAAATAAGTTCTTTATGGATGGCTACGTATCTTTTAGCATAAGAGGTAGAAGGATAAAAAGCGAATGGGCAGAAGATGAAAGGAAAAATCTAGATACTCTAAATTGGATTTTATAAAAAAGTATGATCAGATCATTTTAATATTGAATGTAAATTTTTTATGGCTTTGAGAAGGTTCCATTGGCAAGAAGACGATAATATTATTTTTTTAGATGATTTAAAATTTTATTATTTTAATGGGAGAAATGAATGCGATTAGGTGGGCGTTTGCAAGCAGCAATAGATGTTCTCAAAGAGATAGAAATGAAGCATCGCCCAGTAGGAGCAGCTTTAAAGGATTGGGGGCTTTCTCATCGCTTTGCTGGAGCAGGTGATCGCGCAGCTATTGGTACAATCGTTTATGATGTTTTAAGACGACGTTATTCTTTACAATGGCGTATGGAGAGTGATGATATCCGAGATATCGTTTTTGGTGCCTTATTAGATTATGGAAAAATGACGCTGGAGCAAATTGACGGTGAGTTGGCAGAAGATCGGTTTGCACCACAGTTATTAGGGGCTAAGCAGCGTAAATCGTGGCAAGGTCAGCAATTAGTGGATGCTCCAGACTATATTCGTGGTGATATTCCACAATGGTGTCAAGCGCATCTGCGTCCTTTATTTGGTGATAATTGGATCACTGAAGCGGCTGCGTTAGCAACGCGTCCTTCTTTAGATCTACGGGTAAATAACCTAAAGGCAACACCAGAAAAGGTGCTGAAAGAATTAGCAAAAACCAAACTTAAATCTTTTCCATGGTTTGGGCAAGCTTTAAGAATTGCACCGATTGAAAAGTTTAATCGTCATCCCAATGTTCAAGTGGAACAAGCTTTTCAAAAAGGACACTTTGAAATACAGGATTTAGGATCTCAAATTGTTGCTCACCTTGTGGACGCGCAAGAGAGCATGCAGGTATTAGATTATTGTGCAGGTGCTGGGGGCAAAACATTAGCTTTAGCTTCCGATATGAACAATCGTGGACAAATTTATGCTTATGATTCCGATAAAGCGCGCTTAGCTCCTATTTTTGATCGTCTTCGACGCGCTGGTGTTCGTAATGTACAAACACGAGCACAAAAAGAAGAATTGAAGCCATTAATAGGCCAGATGGATAGAGTTCTACTAGATGCACCATGTAGTGGGACAGGAATATGGCGTCGTCGTCCAGATGCGAAATGGCGTTTAACATTAGAACAGGTGAAACAACGCCAAACAGAACAGAGGGCTATTTTGAATGAAGCGATAGCTTATCTTAAGCCAAATGGGCGCCTAATCTATATTACCTGTTCTCTTTTTACAGATGAAAATGAGGAACAAATTTCCCATTTCCTTCAACAACATTCTCATTTTTCTCCAATAGATATGCCAGCGCTTTGGCAGAAACATTTTAGTTTTTCTCCTGTGCAACCAGTTTTTTCAAATTATGGACTTACTTTGTCGCCAGCCACAACACAAACAGATGGGTTCTTTTTATCTGTGTTGCAAAAAAAACATTGATCCATATTTTTGCACTTTTTATCATAAACTTTACGAGAATAATCTTTTTCTTAAGAAAACAGGCTTGTGAAAAGAGAAAGATTAAATCATAACTCTCATGAGTTTTCTTTTACAATTGTTGATTGGTTTTCTATGAGCATATCACATCCAGACACTGTTCTTATTATTGACTTTGGTTCACAAGTTACACAACTTATTGCACGACGGGTACGAGCAATGGGGGTATATTGTGAAATTGCTCCTTTTCAATTGGCTTTAGAAGTTGTGCGCCGCATAAATCCTAAAGCTATTATTTTATCAGGGAGTCCTTATTCCGTTATTGATGAGGGCTCTCCGCGTGCTCCAATGGAAATTTTTGAGGCGGGTATTCCGATTCTGGGTATTTGCTATGGTGAACAAGTCATGTGTGTTCAGCTTGGAGGAAAGGTTGAAGTTGGGCATGAGCGTGAATTTGGGCGTGCTTTTTTGGAAGTGCAAGAAGAGAGTGCCCTTTTTGATGGAGTGTGGAAAAAAGGTTCTCGTTATCAAGTATGGATGAGCCATGGTGACCGTGTGGCAGCTTTACCAGAAGGTTTTCGTGTCATAGGAACCTCAAAAGGAGCTCCCTATGCGGCTATTGCGGATGAAAAAAGACATTTTTATGCGGTACAGTTTCATCCTGAAGTTATCCATACACCGAATGGTACAAAACTTTTGCAAAATTTTGTTCATAAGATCTCTGCTATTACAGGCAATTGGTCAATGGCTTCTTATCGTGAGCAGGCAATTGCTACAATACGACAAAAAGTTGGGAAAAGTCGTGTGATTTGTGGTCTTTCAGGGGGAGTGGATTCATCTGTTGTAGCGGTACTCCTTCATGAAGCCATAGGAGATCAACTGACATGTATTTTGGTAGACCATGGGCTGATGCGCAAGAATGAAGCTGAAGAAGTTCTCACGCTCTTTCGTGATCATTATAATATAGAGCTTATTCACGTTAATGCTGCTGATGTGTTTCTTAATGCTTTAAAAGGTGAGACAGATCCAGAAAAAAAACGCAAAACAATTGGTCGCCTTTTTATTGAAGTTTTTGAAGAAGAAACGAAAAAAATAGGAGGTGCAGAGTTTTTAGCACAAGGAACACTTTATCCAGATGTTATTGAGAGTGTGTCTGCTATTGGTGAGACGGTAACCATTAAAAGCCATCATAATGTGGGTGGGCTACCAGAACAGATGAAGATGAAACTTGTAGAACCGTTACGTGAGCTCTTTAAGGATGAGGTTCGCTCGCTAGGACGAGAGTTAGGGCTACCGGAGCAGTTTATTGGTCGCCATCCTTTTCCAGGTCCCGGCCTTGCAATTCGGTGTCCAGGTGCTGTAACACGTGAAAAATTAGAAATTTTACGCGAAGCAGATGCTATTTATCTTGAGGAAATCCGTAAGGCCGGTCTTTATGATGAAATTTGGCAAGCTTTTGCTGTTCTTCTTCCAGTTCAAACTGTTGGTGTTATGGGGGATGATCGCACTTATGAATTTGTTTGTGCTCTTCGCGCTGTCACATCTGTAGATGGAATGACCGCTGATTTTTATCCCTATGATATGGCATTTTTAAGTAAGACAGCAGCACGTATTATTAACGAAGTTAGAGGGATTAATCGTGTTGTATATGATGTAACCTCAAAGCCTCCTGGTACTATTGAATGGGAATAATTGAAATGAAGAATAAGCCTTTATCTGACAATCTGTACGTCAATATCGTTTAAAATTGAGAAGTGTGGGATTTTGCATGTCTGAGAAAAAAATTGTTGCACACCGTGGAGGAGCTCATCTTTATCCTGAAAATACCCTTTCAGCATTTAATAATGCTATAGCGTTAGGTGTTGATGAAGTTGAATGCGACGTTCATTTGCTGAAAAGCGGTGAAGTGGTTGTCTTTCACGATTTCCGTTTAGACCAATTGGTTGAGAAAAAGGGGTATATTCACGACATTGATAATGAAACACGCAAACAACTCTGCGTGAAAGGAAGCCAAGAAGCACCTCCCTTATTAGAAGAAGTGCTTGATCTTTTAGCACCAACGAATGTTGCGTTGCATCTTGAAATCAAAACATGTGGTGAAGTGGAGCGTGAAACAATATTATCCCAAAAAGCGCTTGCACTAATAAAAAGCCGAAATTTATTAGAACGGGTTTCTGCAATTAGTTTTGATCCTTTTATCCTTCGTCCTTTTATTGAAGCAGGAATACCATCTGGTCCATGTGTTGATAATTTTGAAGGTGATATGTACCGTCATTTTTCTGAATGGGAGCAATTAGGTTATTCTGATCTAAGTTTAGATGGCTCCATTGTTTCACAGAACTTTATTGAATCAGCTCTTGAGGCTGGTTTTACTGTAGGGGTATGGACAATTAATGGAAAAGCTCGGTTATCACATTGGCTTGATATGCCTGTACATTACATTACGACAGATCAACCTGATCTCGCATTGCAATTGCGTGCACAAAGGTAAAAAACACATCAACACAAAAGGAACTATATATTTTCATAAAGCTAGCGTAATAAAAGAATAAAAATTATCTAATATATAACAATAATACATTGATTTATAATGATAATTAATGGTTTATTCATGTGAATAATAGACCTTAATACATAAGATTTTCTTATTTCAAATCTTTTTACAATGAATCAATTCAAATCATTCGTTTGCACATTACAAGCAGGGTTGGTGTGTGGATAAAAAATGATTGAGAAAAGAATAAAAATATTCATTGAACGTATTTTAAATGCAAGATTTGTTGAAGCATTAGGGTCTCACATGATGATGTCGTTTTGCACTTTTATGAAGTGTAAAAGTGATGGTATACAAAAAGTCTTATATACTTTAGTGGAGAGGCTTTATGGCTTATATTATAGGAGCTATCACGAAATGTAGATGTATTGAAAGATTTTTTAACAGCATGGAAATTGGTCATACATTGTCATTTTGTTTTGCGTGAGGGGCGTGATCTTGTTACAGGGCAAGAGACTATTAAGCGCTCAAAATGATTTTTAATTTTAAGAAAAGTTTTATTTGTCTCTTCGTTAATACATAAGAATGCTTATAAAAGAAAATGAATAAATTTAAACAAATTCATTTGACCTTTTGGTGGTTCCTGTTTAAATGAGAGAATATGTTTCTGAAATAAAACTGTCATAGCATGTTCATGTGTAATACTATAAATTTAGGGGTAGTTTGTATTCCATCACTTCAGAAAGGGTGAACCATGAGTCGTTTTTATCTTTCCATAGCGGCCACGGTTGCTATCATAATGTCCACAGCGGGAATAACAGCAAGTTTTGCGCAGACAAAAATCAGCTTTTGGCATTCTATGAGTGGTGAATTAGGAAAGCAAACTGAAAGTCTCATTAACGATTTTAATGCAAGTCAATCTGAGTATAAAGTTGTTTCTTCATATCGCGGTGAATATGAAGAGGGGTTGATTTCACTTATTGCAGCATTTCGTGGAAAGAAACAGCCAGTACTTGCCCAAATTTATGACGTTGGTACTGGAACTATGATGGCTGCAAAAGGCGCAATCTACCCATTTTATCAACTTATGGCTGATACAAAACAAGAATTTGATCCTACAGATTATTTCCCTGCTATTAGTGGTTATTACTCCGATGAACAGGGGCGTATGGTTTCTATGCCATTCAATATTTCAACACCCATCCTTTATTATAACAAAGATATCTTTAAAAAAGCAGGGCTTGATCCAGAACAGCCTCCTAAAACGTGGCAAGATATAGAAAACTTTTCCAAAAAAATTCTTGAGACTAAAGCAGCAACTTGTGGTTTTACAATGGCTTATGCCGCTCAATGGATTGGTATAGAAAATTTTTCAGCGTTGCATAATGTTCCGTTTGGAACAAAGGAAAATGGCTTTAAAGGACTTGATTCAGAACTTACATTTAATGGACCTTTACAAGTGCGTATGTGGACTGACCTGAAAAAGTGGTCTGATCAAGGTATTTTCCGCTATGGTGGTCCAGCAGGTGCATTAGATTCAACACCAATGTTTATGGCACAAAATTGTGCAATTTTTATGCAATCTTCAGGATCACATGCTGGAATTGTTTCTGAAGCTCAGTTTAATGTGGGGGTTGGTATGCTACCGTACTATAAGGATACAGAAGGAGCACCACAAAATTCAGTTATTGGGGGAGCTTCTATTTGGGCGTTTAAGGGCCATACCCCAAAGGAATATGCAGGGGCAGCCGCTTTTCTTAAATTTCTTTCGAAAACAGAAAATCAAGCAAAATGGCATCAGGAGACAGGTTATCTTCCAACCACAAAAACGACTTATGAATTGAGTAAAAAACAGCATTTCTATGAAAAAACGCCAGGTGCGGATATAGCTATCAAACAGATTAATCTTAATCCACCAACAGTTAACTCAAAAGGGATAAGATTTGGTAATTTACCACAAATCCGTGCCATTCTTGATCAAGAGTTGGAAGCTGTTCTTAGTGGTTCAAAAACGCCGAAAGATGGTTTAGATGAGACCGTTGAACGTGGAAATAAACTCTTGCGTGAATTTGAAAGATCTAATCATTAATTTCGTTTTATTGTTAAACATTAAAGACTCAACAAAAACAGTTGAGTCCTTTTTGTTTACCTTTTTAAAGTCTCTACATTTAAAGAGCCCTACGAATGCAAGAAAAACATGCATATTTTAAAAATAATCTACTTTCTTATGGACTGCTTTTTCCTCAGCTTTTTGTGACTTTTTTGTTTTTCTTTTGGCCTGCTGCTCAAGCAATAAAATCATCTTTTGAGCGTGAAGACCCTTTTGGCTTTACAACAACCTTTATTGGTTTTGAGAATTATCTAACCGTTCTTTCTGATCCTACTTATCGGCAATCGCTTCTTACAACCGCAGTATTTTCCATCTCAGTTACTGTCGCTTCAATGACAATATCACTTCTCTTAGCTGTCTGTGTTGATCGTGTCATCCGTGCAAAAAAGGCTTATACAATGCTTTTGCTTTGGCCCTATGCTGTTGCTCCAGTATTGGCAGGTATATTATGGCTGTTTATCTTTCATCCCACTATCGGAATTATGCCTTTTCTTCTCGAGAAAATAGGAGTGCTATGGAATTATCGTATTAATGGCACTCAAGCAATGATTCTTATTGTCATTGCGGCTAGTTGGAAACAAATTTCTTACAATTTTCTCTTTTTTCTTACAGGTCTTCAGTCTGTTCCGCGTTCTCAAATAGAAGCAGCCGCCATTGATGGTGCTGGTCCTTTTAAACGATTTTGGACAGTGGTCTTCCCGCAAATTTCACCAACGACGTTTTTCCTTCTTATTGTCAATGTCAATTATGTTATGTTTGATACTTTTGGTATTATTGATAATACAACTTCTGGAGGTCCTGCGCGTGCAACGAGCATCCTCGTCTATAAAGTATATGACGATGGCTTTAGAAATCAAATAATCGGTGCATCAGCAGCACAATCAACAATATTGATGTTGATGGTTATTGTCTTAACGTTTATCCAGTTTCGCTGGATTGAGCGCCGTGTACAATATTAGGAAACAAATTATGGTTGAAAATCGCCCTGTTTTGAAATTTCTAACCCATATTACTCTCATTGTTGGTATTATCATTATTTGCTTTCCAGTTTATGTTGCTATCATTGCATCAACTCATAGTTCAGCAGCATTTAACTCAGGAACACTCCCTCTTTTGCCTGGGAAATACGCTCTGGAAAATTATAAAACAATCTTTGGTGATGGCCTTGCACGGCTAGGTTTGCCCAACCTCTGGCCACTCTTAATGAATTCATTCATTATGGCTCTTGGGATTAGTATTGGAAAAATTATTATTTCACTTTTGTCTGCTTATGCAATTATTTACATGCGCTTTCCCTTCCGAAAAACTGCTTTTGTTCTTATTTTTGTTACATTGATGCTCCCTGTCGAAGTTCGTATTCTTCCAACCTATGAGATTGTTGCAAAATTGGGGATGGTTAACACCTATAGTGGAATGATTATTCCACTTATTGCATCTGCAACCGCTACATTTTTATTTCGCCAGTTTTTTTTGACTGTTCCAGATGAACTCTTAGAGGCGGCACGTGTTGATGGTGCAGGTCCAGTTAAATTTTTTAAGGATATCCTTCTTCCTCTTAGTAAAAGCAATATCGCTGCTTTATTTATCATTATGTTCATTTATGGATGGATACAATATCTCTGGCCTCTTATCATCACAACGGATCAAAATCATCAAACGATCCTTATTATTTTAAAACAGCTTATTGTCGAATCACTTCAACATGATCCTCAATGGAATATACTCATGGCAGTATCGGTTGTTGCCATGGTTCCCCCTGTTCTTGTTGTTATCTTCATGCAGCGGCTTTTTATCAAAGGCCTTATTGAAACGGAGAAGTAATTGTGGCCATAATCCAGTTATCAAATATAAAAAAACAGTATGACAACGGCATTCTGGTCATTGATGATTTAAACTTAACTGTTGCCGATAAAGAACTTCTTGTTCTTGTCGGTCCTTCAGGGTGCGGAAAATCGACCTTATTACGTATTATAGCAGGACTTGAACAAGTTACCTCAGGTGAATTATGCATTGATAACGAATGTATCAATGATCGTGAACCAGCTGATCGTGATATCGCTATGGTTTTTCAAAATTATGCCCTTTATCCCCATATGACAGTTCGTGGAAATTTAGAATATGGTCTTAAAAATCGTAAAACCCCTAAAGAAGAAATTAAAAAACGTATCGCACATGCTGCAAAGCTTTTGGAGATAGAACCATTTCTTGATCGTAAACCACGACAATTATCAGGAGGACAACGCCAGCGTGTTGCAATGGGGCGTGTGATTGTACGTCAACCCCGTGTTTTTCTCTTTGATGAACCTCTTTCAAATCTTGATGCAAAATTACGGGCACAAATGTGTATTGAGATAAAAACACTACAACGTTCATTAGGAACAACGAGCCTCTATGTTACCCATGATCAACTAGAAGCTATGACATTAGCTGATAGAATAGTCGTTTTGAATAAAGGAGCTATCGAGCAAATTGGAACACCAATGGAAATTTACGATACTCCAGCAACAACATTTGTTGCTGATTTTATTGGTTCTCCTCCTATGAATTTTCTTGATCGCCATGTCTTAGAACAACATTTAGGGCATTCATTTACTTATGGCGAAGAAACTGATCTTTTAGCATTCAGACCTGAAATAATCTTATTGGGCGAACATCCAGATAAAGGACCAGTCTTTCACACAAAAATTGAGCTTATCAAGCCTATTGGAACAGGTTGCCATGTTTTAACGCGTTGGAATGGTATCATCTTTACGATTGAAATAAAAGAACGCTTGACACACGACTATGGTCAAAAACTAAGTTTCACAGTTGCTCATCAGAATTTTCATACTTTTAATAAAAACACAGGAAAGCGCACAAATAATAAGTAAGCATTAATTGATGTGACACGACTCTCTTTTATGCTGCGTCATGATAATGTTGCTTTTTGACTTTCTCGATTACATTTACAAAATCAGGTTGTAACCGGCGGGATTAAAAACAAAATTTTAATAGTTTTGGTAATGATCCATTGTCCCATGGCGCTGAGAATGTCAAAACATTTATATGAAAAAATTTTGCGGTTTCACGGTCTGTAAGAAGAATATTATTTTCAAACATCATTTTCATTATAAAAAACAACATATTATCATATGTTTCTTGATGTAATAATTTATGTATCTTATAAAAAGTAAATGAGAGAAATAGAGAGAAAAATGCGTCACAGATAAGGGAGGATGCACCCCATATCTTAGCTTTGATCCCTAACATAAGAAGTCTATTTGATCCACAAAATACGACGCTGTTCTAAATAGTCTGTACGAGAATAGGCGCATTCTATTTTACCGCTGACCATATGATCTAAAATGGTTTCAGAGCTCCTATAAGAAGCATTTGTTTTTTCTACCAATCACATAAATTAGAGAGAAACCTATGCGCGCATGCTACAAGTTTATTTTTTCTCATGTAAATCACTATGCAATTCTCAGCGAGGGTATCTGATAAGTTGCAAAAAAATCACTGAGATATAGAAGGCGTGCTTGTTTTAGAATTTTCATGACTGTTAACGATAAAAGCAGATGAAACACATCTGTAACATCTCATCGATCTTTCTATAGTCTTGAGTTAAAAATTGCCTATAGATCATCCTAAAACAGATCTTTATGAATATAACATAAGGGATTGGTGCGAACACCTATAAGAATCAGCAGAGACAAAGACAGTTATATTATTGTTTTGCAAAGCATTTTATAAAATCTGGTATATTTTTTCAATATATTGCCAGTCTATTAATGGTTTTATGATATTACTTTCTTATAAAGCGCGTGCTTTTTTGTTGCTTATAAATCAACCTAAACTTTATACAGCAGTATGTTTGAGACAAATATGAAGACGGTTCGGTGCTGTATTCAGTTTTTGTATGTCAGAGTGGAATAAGCTTGCCTTCTTATGTAATTTCTAAAATGAGGAGACAGCTTAATTTAGGGAGAATATGAAAGCATCAAGATAAAAAATAGTTTCTATCCTTAGCCTCATCTTTTAATTTAGTATTGCGATTTTCAAAAAAAATCTGAGCCAATGTCTCTTACATAATGGAGATTACGCATTGCTGAACACATTTTTTTATTATGTTCTTTGAATAGAATTGCACCTCTCATACAAAACAGAATACCTAAACAGAAGGCTATTGGGTTGCCAATTCACGCACTTGTTTTAAAAAATATCTTGCAAGGTTGTTCCAACTATTTTTTCACGCAGTCTTTTATGAGTGGTATAACATAAAATCCACAGTGTATCGCCATCTTTATGCTTATAAAAGTGCAAGCTGGGGACATCATCATACTCTCTTTCAGTCTCCAACATTGCAACAATTATTGTGTTGAGACTCTTTAGAAGAGGCATTTTTTCTTCAAGTGGTTTTTATTCATACGCTAATCCCACTTGCATGTTATAAATGGGGTTGGATAGATAAAAATATTTTAAGAAAGAGACACCAAATGCTTCTTATGAATCGTTTCAAGTGTCGAGAGTTATTGTAAAAGAATCATTGAAAAGTAGAGTGCTACTGCTAATGATTTGGGCACCATGAGGTAATAAATCCACTTACTTTATCTATCTTAGAATCTATTGAATATAAATTTCTCTGTAAAAGTCACTTTATTTCATATCAATGTTATCAATTATAGATGTTGGGCATCATTAGTAATATAATCATAGACTTATGATTATATGAACTCTTTTTTATCTCTTTTGTAGAAGATCTTAATGTTTTGTGATGGCATCAATGATGGTATTCACATTATGTTCCATCATATCGAGATAAGTTGCTGCTGGACCATTTTTGTTTGACAATGCATCAGAATAAAGTGTTCCACCAATTGTTAAGCCTGTTTCTTTTGCAATCTGTTTTATGAGACGGGGATTAGAGATATTTTCAACGAATAGTGCAGCTGCTTTATTCGCTTTAATTTGTTTGATAAGTTTAGCAACATCGGCTGCGGATGCTTCAGCTTCTGTTGAAGCACTTTGAGGGGCAAGGATAGTAAAACCATATTCCTTGGCAAAATAGCCAAAGGCGTCATGAGATGTGATAATGATACGTTTATCTTTAGGAATAGTAGCAATTTTTGTTTTCAGGGTATCTTGTGCTATTTTAAGTTTTTGAATGTAGGTTTCGGCATTTTTTTTGTAGCTGGTGCAGGATTGTGGATCGATTTTACAAAAAGCAGCAGCGATATTCTTCACATAGATTTTGACATTGGGAATGGTTTGCCAAGCGTGTGGATCAATAACGCTGTGGTGGTGATGGGCATTATGTTCTTGATTTTTCATTTTGAGGGAGGGAATGTTAGCGCTAACTTCGACAAGAAGTGCTTTTGTACCACTTGCTGTAATGAGGCGATCAATAAATCCTTCTAAATGAAGCCCGTTGATGAAAATAATTTGAGCATTTCTAAGAGCTTGAGCATCATGGGGGGTAGGTTCATAAGTGTGGGTATTCGCATTGGGACCTACAAAAGTGGTCATAGAGATATGGTTGTCTCCTACATTTTTGACGAGATCTGCGAGAATAGAAAAGCTCGCAACAACTTTGATTTTATTGTGTGCAGAAGCAGAAAATGGAGAAAGGGCAAGCAATAAAGCTCCAAGAAGAGCAAATTTTTGAGCAAACTTAGGCACATTTTTTTCCTTAAAGTGAGGAGGTATAAAAGAGGTGGGGAAACCATGTTACAATAAAGCCACGTGGACTTATCAAACAGGAAACAAGATAAATAAATCCTGCGGCAATGATGATAGCAGGGCCGGAGGGAAGTGAAAGATGAAAAGAAAGCAGAAGACCACATACGCTAGAAATGATTCCAAAAAGAGTGGAAAGCGCGCAAATAGGGCCTAGCCGTGAAAACCAAAAACGGGCTGTAATGGCTGGAATCATCATAATGCCAACGGAGAGTAATGTTCCTAGTGATTGAAAGCCTCCAACCAGATTCAACACCACAAGTCCAAGCAATGAAATATGAATATATTTACTCAATGGAGAGAGTGATTTAAAAAAGAGGGGGTCAAAGCTTTCTAAAACGAGTGCACGCCAAAAAATACAAAGGCTGCATAGTGTAATCAGCATTATAGTAGCGATTAACCAAAGGGCTTGTGCATCAAGTGCAAGAACCGATCCGAATAAGAGATGAAGCAGCTCAATTGTTGAGTCTTTCAGTGAGATAATAATGACACCTGCCGCGAGTGCAATAAGATAAAAGACGGTCATGGATGCATCTTCTTTCTGAAAGCTGTTTCGTGAAATCAAAATGGTTGCTAAAGCAACAATAAGACCAGCGAAGATGCCACCAAGTGTCATAGATATGAGGGAAAAACCACAAATCAGAAAAGCAGTTGCAACACCAGGAAGAATGGCATGAGAGATAGCATCTCCTGTCAAGCTCATTCCACGGAGCATCAAAAACACACCAACAGGACAAGCGCTAATAGACAGGAAAATAGAACCGATAAGGGCGTTTTGCATAAATTGGAAATCAACAAAGGGGGCAAGAAAAAATGCATACACGTCTTATAACCTAAGAAAGAGAGGATCATTGATGGGAAGATTTTGTTTTTGTGCGCTAACAGGGAAAGAATTGGATGAGAGAGGTGGCATAACGTGATGAATGGTGTTGTTTAAAAACTGTGTTGTTTCTCCATAAAAGGCGTTTTGTTGATCAATTTGAATCATTTGGGGGAAAAATTCTTGCACGATGAGAGGGTTATGGAGTGCGGTGAGAATTGTGCGTCCTTGCTGTTGCCAGTATGTGATCAGTGCAAGAAGGTCTTTTTGGGTACTATGATCTACACCATTGAAAGGTTCATCAAGCAAAATAATATTGGCATCTTGCACAATGATACGTGCAAAAAGAGCGCGTTGTAATTGCCCGCCTGATAATGTTTCAAGTGAACGGGGTGCGAGTTCTGTAAGCCCAACCATTTTAAGCGCATTTTGAATCTTAGAATCATAAGGGCGTTGATTTTTCCATAATCCACAAAAAGACCACAGTCCTGTTTTTACAAGCGTTTTCACATCAATTGGAAATGTTTGATCTATATCACATTGCTGAGCAAGATAAGCAATGCGACTTTTTTTTTGTTTTATAATTTTTCCCTTAAGAGGTTTAATCAATCCGGCGATGGCTTTTAGCAGTGTCGATTTTCCAGCGCCATTATCACCTGTTATTGCGACCAATGAACCAGCTTTTAACTTTGCTGAAAAGTTCTTTATTGCTATTCTATTCCTATAGCCTAATGTTGTCTTATTGAAGAGCAGATCCATATTTTTTACCATCGTTGCTTATTATTTTGGAAACTATGTAATAATATAACGTTTGTCAACAAAATGTTATATTATTACATAGTTTTGAGTACTGAAAATTTTAGTGGGAAGATCGTGGAAAATTAAAAATAATAATTGAATTCACCTTGACGAAAGAGAGAGAGTATATACTATATATAGTATCAAAATGATTGGTGATTCTAAATAAGCACAAGAGAGGGTGTTAGTGTGTTTCGTTTGGTATCTAAGTTATTTCCATTATTGTAAAGAGTTTATTGACCAAGGGTATAGCAGTATTTTTGCTGAAGGATCTCTTTTGGAAGGATTCCCTTTCATTTTTGTAATTGATTTTTGCCGTAAAAGAGTAAAACAGAGCTCTTGGAAAACGGTAGTTTAGAACGTTAGTTTTTTAGACAGCAGGAGGGAATTGTAATGCAAGCAAAAGATTGTTTTATAACTAGGGGACTTTGCCATTTAAGTTGTAGAATAATCTCTTATTCTCATCATAGTCTTTGAAGTTATTTGATGAGGAATTCTGTTATATTCAGGAAGCTGTGTACTATTTGAAAAATAACCACATGCTTTGCGTACAATTTCTATTTTTTGTTATTCTTGAGTACCTATAAAATTATTAGATTGACCTTTGAGGGTTGATTGTTTGGAATTGTGAAAGTTGAAGAAAATGTCGATCACTATTTATAGTAAACCATCTTGTGTCCAATGTGATGCTACACGCCGCGCTTTTGATGCAAAAGGCATTCATTATCGTGTTGTTGATATTTCCTGTGATGAACAAGCATACAGTTTTGTTCAATCTCTGGGGTATCGTCAGGTTCCTGTCGTTGTTTGTGGTGAAAATCATTGGTCTGGTTTTAGACCAGATATGATTAGTGGTCTTTGTGCTTAATGGGGCTTATTGTTTATTATTCGAGTGCAACGGGTAATACACAGCATTTTGTCTCGCAGCTTGGTCAACGACTCTTCAAAATTGATAAAAGAAAGCCTTCTGCATTGGTTGGTGAACCTTATGTACTGGTTGTTCCTACATATGCAGATGGTGAAGGAAGAGGGGCAGTGCCGAAAGCCGTTGTCCAGTTTCTTAATGAAGCTGAGAACCGAAAATTAATTTGTGGTGTTATTGGCGGTGGGAATCGTAATTTTGGTCGCTATTATAATTTAGCAAGTAAAATTATTGCTGAAAAGTGTTGTGTACCTTGCCTTTATCGTTTTGAGCTGCGTGGAACTGATGAAGACGTTATTTATGTAAAAAAGGGATTGGAAATATTTTGGAAACAATTGGTATAGGACAATCGCAGAAATCGGATCAGATTACTGATTATCATGCGCTGAATGCAATGCTTAATCTTTATGATGAAAATGGTCATATTCAATTTGATATGGATCGGCTTGCCGCACGGCAATATTTTCTTCAGCATGTTAATCAAAATACAGTTTTTTTTCATAATCTGAAGGAAAAAATAGATTACTTAATAGAAGAAGGTTATTATGAAAAAGCTTTATTTGAGCTTTATGATTTTTCTTTTATTAAAAAACTTTTTAAACGTGCTTATGCATTTAAGTTTCGTTTTCCTACCTTTTTAGGCGCATTTAAGTATTATACCAGCTATACACTGAAGACTTTTGATGGGAAACGTTATCTTGAACGTTATGAAGATCGCGTCTGTCTTGTAGCTTTATATTTGGCACAAGGGAATAAAGCTCTTGCTGAAAATTTTGTGGATGAAATTATTACAGGACGTTTTCAACCGGCAACACCGACATTTTTAAATGCTGGGAAAAAACAACGAGGTGAATTGGTTTCGTGTTTTTTGCTACGTGTTGAAGATAATATGGAATCGATAGGTCGTGCGGTTAATTCGGCTTTGCAGCTTTCAAAACGTGGTGGAGGTGTGGCGCTTTGTTTAACGAATTTGCGGGAAGCAGGGGCACCAATTAAGCAAATAGAAAATCAGTCCTCAGGTGTTTTACCGGTGATGAAACTCTTGGAAGATTCTTTTTCTTATGCCAATCAGCTTGGGGCACGACAGGGGGCTGGAGCTGTTTATTTGCATGCTCATCATTTAGATATTATGAAATTTTTGGATACAAAGCGTGAAAATGCTGATGAAAAAGTTAGAATTAAAACGCTTTCGCTTGGTGTCGTTATTCCTGATATTACTTTTGAGCTTGCACGGAATAATGAGGATATGTATCTCTTCTCATCGTATGATATCGAGCGTGTGACAGGTAAGCCTTTTAGCGATATTTCTTTAACGGAGCATTATCGTTCTTTTGTTGATAATGCAAAGATTCGTAAAAAGAAAATAAGTGCACGCGTTTTTTTCCAGACATTAGCGGAAATTCAATTTGAGTCCGGTTATCCCTATATTTTATTTGAGGATACTGCTAATCGATCGAATCCGATAGCTGGGCGCATAAGTATGAGCAATTTATGTTCAGAAATTTTGCAGGTGAGTGAGGCGAGTGAACTGGAGACAGATTTAACTTATCGCACGATTGGAAGTGATATATCCTGTAATCTTGGATCCATGAATATTGCCAAAGCAATGGAAAGTCCTGATTTTGGACAGACCGTGGAATCTGCTGTTCGTGCTCTTACTGCTGTTTCGGATATGAGCAATATTGCCTGTGTGCCTTCCATTGCGAAAGGCAATGCTGAAAGTCATGCGATTGGTTTGGGACAAATGAATTTGCATGGGTTTCTAGCGCGTGAGCAGATCTATTATGGGTCTCCAGAAGCGATTGATTTTACCAATATCTATTTTTATATTGTGACATATCATGCCATACGGGCTTCCAATTTAATTGCGCACGAACGTCAAGAAATGTTTGCAGGGTTTGAAAAATCAGCTTATGCAGATGGAAGTTTTTTCGAAAAATATATTGAAAAAGAATGGAAACCGCAATTTGCGCTTGTGCAAGAGCTTTTTGCACGGAATAATATTGTTATCCCAGATCAAAAGGATTGGCAGGAACTCAAAAAATTAGTTATTGAGTATGGGCTTTATAACCGCAATTTGCAGGCAGTTCCACCTACGGGATCTATTTCCTATATTAATCATGCCACTTCTTCTATTCATCCAATTGCTTCAAAAATTGAAATTCGTAAAGAGGGAAAAATTGGACGCGTTTATTATCCCGCTCCTTATATGGATAATACGAATTTGAATTTTTACCAAGATGCTTATGAGATTGGCCCTGAAAAAATTATAGATACCTATGCTGCTGCAACACAGCATGTTGATCAAGGTCTTTCATTAACATTATTTTTTCCTGATACAGCGACCACACGTGATATTAACCGCGCACAAATTTATGCTTGGAAAAAGGGTATCAAGAGTATTTACTATGTACGGTTACGGCAAGTAGCATTAAGTGGAACGGAAGTTGATGGCTGTGTTTCTTGCAGTTTATAGGAGATCATCATATGACAAAGATTACAACCAAAAATCCTGTTGTGTGCGCTGTTAATTGGAATAGATTACATGATGAGAAGGATCTTGAAGTATGGAATCGCTTAACTGGGAATTTTTGGTTACCTGAGAAGGTTCCACTTTCCAATGACATTCCCTCATGGTCAAGCTTAACGGATGAAGAACGTAAATTGACAATTCGTGTTTTTACAGGACTAACGCTTTTAGATACAATTCAAAACACTGTAGGGGCCATTTCGCTTCTGGCTGATGCGATAACAGAGCATGAGGAGGCAGTTTTGACGAATATTGCCTTCATGGAAGCGGTTCATGCACGTTCTTATTCCTCTATTTTTTCAACCCTTTGTTCGACGGTAGAAGTTGATGACGCGTTTAGATGGTCAGAAGAAAATATTCATTTGCAGAAAAAGGCTAGATTAGTACTTGAGCGTTATGAAGCAAATGATCCACTTAAGAAAAAAATTGCTTCGACTTTGCTGGAAAGCTTTTTATTTTATTCTGGTTTTTATTTGCCCATGTATTGGGCCAGTCGCGCTAAGTTGACCAATACAGCAGACCTCATTCGACTAATCATTCGTGATGAAGCAGTCCATGGTTATTATATAGGTTATAAATTCCAATTGGGCTTTGCAAAGCTTGATGAAGCCAAAAGACAAGAAATTAAAGATTTTGCTTTTAACCTGCTCTTTGATCTTTATAACATTGAGTGCAAATATACTGAAGATCTTTATGATGCGCTTGGATTGACAGAAGATGTTAAAATTTTTCTTCATTATAATGCAAACAAGGCTTTAATGAATTTAGGTTTTGAAGCTCTTTTCCCCCCTGAGGTTTGTCGTGTTAATCCCGCTATTTTGGCAGCTTTATCACCAAACTCTGACGAAAATCACGACTTTTTTTCAGGGGCAGGTTCTTCTTATGTCATCGGCAAGGCGGTTGCTACCACGGATGATGATTGGGAATTTTAATGTTTGCATGCAAATAGAAGTGCGCGGGGTATTCCACTTAGATCTTTGCGCACTTCTAAACATTGAAAACCATTTTTTTCGAACAAATTGCAGACTTCATTTTCTTGAGAGAAACCAATTTCAACAGCGATATAGCCGTTTTCTTTTAAGTAGTTGGCTGCTTCATGGGCGAGTTTTCGATAAAAATCAAGTCCATCTTCTCCTCCTATCAGAGCGCGCAATGGGTCATGTAAGCGCACTTCTTTTGCAAGTTTTTTGATATCTTTTGCGGGAATATAAGGTGGATTGGAAACAATAAAATCAAAGCGATCTGCGACAGAATCAAACCAGTCGCTAAGAAGAGGTGTGAAGCGGTGTGCTACTTCAGCATTTTTTGCATTTTTTTTTGCTGTTCTAAGGGCATCTTCAGAAATATCGACTGCCACCGCATAGGATTGGGGAATTTGTTTAAGGAGTGCAATAGCAATGGCGCCACTTCCTGTTCCCATATCAAGGAATGTTGTTTTTCTCGAATTTTCGACCTGTTTTTGGAGAAAAGGGAGAACAAGATCTATCAGCGTTTCTGTATCAGGGCGAGGTTCTAACGTCTCTTGAGACAATGTAAAAGATATACCATAAAATTCTCGTGCTCCTATAATACGGTAAACGGGTTCGCCTGCAATACGCCGTTGTAAAGCTTGTTCTATTTGTATAATATGCTCAGAAGATAGATGCATATCTGGTTTAGAAATTCTTTCAGCAGCATTTATTCCTGTTATCCATTCAACGAGTATTTTCGCATCGAGATCGGCTTCAGCAATTCCTTTCGTGCGCAATTTTTCTTGCATTTGTTGGATGACATTCTTGAAAGAATATTTGCTCAATTATTATCCATTTCCATCAGCAGTGTTGTTTGATGATCTGAGATGAGTGCATGAAGAAGCTCATCAAGATCTCCCTCTAGAATGCGATCAAGCTTATACAAGGTTAGATTAATACGGTGATCCGTGACACGTCCTTGTGGAAAATTATAGGTACGAATACGTTCTGAGCGATCACCAGAACCAACTTGGCTTTTACGAGAAGCTGAACGTTCACTTTCCGCTTTTTGTCGTTCGATATCGAATAAGCGTGCCCGTAAAATTTGAAGGGCTCTTGCTCGGTTTTGATGTTGTGATTTTTCTGCTTGTACGACCATAATTCCTGTTGGAATATGCGTGATACGAACAGCTGAATCCGTTGTATTAACATGCTGTCCTCCTGCTCCGGATGCACGCATTGTGTCGATACGAATATCTTCAGGACGAATATCAATATCAATATCTTCAGCTTCTGGAAGCACAGCAACGGTAGCAGCAGATGTATGGATACGTCCACCTGTTTCTGTTTCAGGGATGCGTTGCACACGATGAACCCCTGATTCATATTTCAATTTAGAAAAGACACCTTTTCCTGAAATGGTAGCAATAATCTCTTTATATCCGCCAACTTCCCCCTCACTAAGTGAAATAACTTCTACTTTCCAATGGTGAGCATGGGCATAACGTTCATACATGCGGAAAAGATCACCGGAAAAAAGTGCTGCTTCTGATCCACCCGTTCCTGCACGAATTTCAACAATAGCGTTTTTTTCATCAGCAACATCTTTAGGCAAAAGCAGAATCTGGAGTTCTTTTTCAAATTGCTCTACTTTTTTATATAACGATGGTAGCTCTTCTTGGGCAAGATTACGCATCTCTATATCTGTTTGTTTATCGTTGATAATCGTTTCTAATTCTGTAATCTCTTCGTAAAGAGCATTTAATGCGCGTATAGAGGCAATAACGGGTTGTAGTTCTGCATATTCAGAAGCTAATTTGACATATGTTTCAGCATTTGGATTCGTCGTCATTTGGCTTTCAATTATTTCAAAGCGCTTTTCAAGCTGTCTCATACGATCTTGTGGCAAGGAAACCATGATAATATTGGCCTAATTTTTTATAATACAATTTTTTATAATATTTTGTTGCAATGATTTTTTGTTATAATATTGGCAATGAATTACCGTATAGCATCATACAAAGAGGGGTAATAAAGCAATTCTTTTTTTTTGCCAATGAAAACTATTATATTTTAAAGGTAAATTTTTATAAAATTTGATTTGCCTGAGGTCTTTTATCTAATGATATATGATCACTTTTTTAAGAGTTTTTTTTTCCGTAAAGTTCAAGGCGGTGATGAATAATATCATAGCCAAGAGATTTTGCAATTTCCTCTTGTAGCTTTTCAATAACATCAGAATGAAACTCGATGACTTGTCCTGTTTCTATATCAATGAGATGATCATGATGTTGCCCATCTGCTTGCTCAAAACGAGATGGACCACCACTAAAGCTATGGCGATGAATTGTTCCATTTCCTTCTAATATTTTCATGGTTCGATAAACAGTTGAGAGTGAAATATTCGAATCTATTTTGTTTGCACGCTGAAAAATTTCAAATGCATTGGGATGATCATTTGTATCAGTCAAAATATCAAGAATAACTCGTCGTTGACGTGTTACTCTTAAACCAGCGGTGCGCAATTCTTGCTCATAATTTCGCTTTTTATTCATTTGCATAATTTGCTTTTCAAATAAAGGCTCCATGACAGTGTTTGTATTTTTTCTCTGAACCGCAAGGACAACGCTCATTACGTCCAACTTTTCCCCATGTGGTTATATCGTTAGGGTCACGATCTTGTGGATTAACAAATCTATTTTCTTGTGATCGTGCCGATAAGGTGGGAGCATTTTCTTGACTTTGATCATTAAAGACAGAAGAAGCAGCATCAGTTTGCTCAGGTATGGTCGGTTCTGTGGGGTGTTGAATGATTTCAAAGCGCATAAGCTTAGAAGTGACAATTCGGCGCAAATTTCTCAACATACTTTGAAAGAGTTCAAATGATTCTGTCTTATATTCATTGAGCGGATCCCGCTGCGCATAACCACGAAAACCAACAACAGAACGCAAATGGTCTAAACTCACCAGATGTTCACGCCATAACGTGTCAATAGTTTCGAGCAATACTGCTTTGTGAAAATAAGCCATAACTTCTGGAGAATATCGTTCAGTACGCTCATTTTCAAGTTTTGTAACAGCATCTGATACACGCTCTAGAATTTGCTCCTCGGCAATTCCATCTTCTTTTGCCCATTCTTCCACTGGAAGCTCAAGATTAAAGAGTTGTTGAAGCTCTTCTTCAAGAGTTTTTGCATCCCATTTTTCAGAATATGTCCCTGATGGAATATAAGCCTCTACGAGATCCTCTACGACTTCATTGCGCATTTCAAGGATCATTTCTGATAAATCATCTGCGTTCATGACCTCCATACGCTGTTCAAAAATAACCTTGCGTTGATCATTCATGACATCATCATATTTTAGCAGATTTTTACGAATTTCAAAGTTTCGTGCTTCGACCTTTTTTTGTGCTTTTTCAAGGGCTTTATTAATCCATGGATGGATAATAGCTTCATTTTCTTTCAATCCAAGTTTTTGCAGCATACCATCCATACGGTTAGAGCCAAAGATACGCATAAGATCATCTTGAAGAGAGAGAAAGAATTTTGAGCGACCAGGATCGCCTTGGCGACCAGAACGTCCACGAAGCTGGTTATCAATACGACGGCTTTCATGACGTTCAGTAGCGATAACGTAAAGCCCTCCAGCCGCTAAAGCTTTTTCTTTAAGCTTCTGAACATCTTTTTTTATTTCTTCAATTTTAGCTGTCCGCTCTGGACCTTCGGGGATATCCTGTAACTCTTGTCGGATGCGCATTTCAACATTACCACCAAGCTGTATATCCGTACCGCGTCCTGCCATGTTGGTTGCAATGGTGAGAGCTCTAGGAACGCCTGCTTGCGCAATGATATATGCTTCTTGTTCGTGATAGCGAGCATTTAAGACTCTAAAATCGGTAATGCCTTCTTTTCGCAAACGCTCTGCCAATTGTTCTGACTTTTCAATAGAGGTTGTTCCAACAAGAATAGGCTGTTCTTTTTCGTGCGCTTGACGGATATCACGCACAATTGCCCGATATTTCTCTTCTGCTGTTCGATAAATCTCATCATCTTCATCAATACGTTGTATTGGCAAATTTGTAGGGATTTCGACAACGTCAAGACCATAAATATTTCTGAATTCTTCGGCTTCTGTTGTTGCAGTTCCAGTCATGCCAGATAATTTCCTATACATACGGAAGTAATTTTGGAAAGTGATGGAAGCAAGTGTCTGGTTTTCTGGTTGAATAGCAACATGCTCTTTAGCTTCTAACGCTTGATGAAGTCCTTCAGAATAACGCCGCCCAGGCATCATTCGCCCTGTAAATTCGTCAATAATAACGATTTCATCATTGCGAACAATGTAATCTTTATCGCGAGCAAACAGTTTATGAGCTTTTAGAGCATTATTGACATGATGAACGATAGCGACATTTTCTATGTCATAAAGACTCTCACCTTTAAGATGCCCAGCTTGTTCGAGCATTTTTTCAATTTTTTCAGTACCAACTTCGGTAAATGTCGTTGTTTTTTGTTTTTCGTCTATTTCATAGTCTTCTGGAGTTAAGGCAGGAATAAATGTATCAATAAGGTTATAGAAGTCAGTACGATCTTCTAGAGGACCAGAAATAATAAGGGGGGTACGGGCTTCATCAATAAGAATCGAATCAACTTCATCGACAATTGCATAATGATGTCCACGTTGGACCATTTGACTACGATCGAAGGCCATATTATCACGCAAATAATCAAAACCTAGTTCATTATTTGTGGCATAGGTGATGTCGCATGCATAGGCCTCTCGGCGGGCATCACTATCAAGATCATGAAGAATCACGCCTGTTGTAAGCCCTAGAAAACTAAAAATTTTTCCCATTGTTTCAGCATCACGACTGGCGAGATAATCGTTTACTGTCACAACATGAACGCCTTTACCTTCCAATGCATTGAGATAAATTGGTAGAGTTGCCATTAAGGTTTTACCTTCACCAGTACGCATTTCAGCTATGCCGCAATCGTGAAGGACCATTCCACCAATAAGTTGTACGTCAAAAGGACGCATGTCATAAACACGTTTTGCGGCTTCACGAACAGTCGCGAAAGCTTCTGGTAAGAGCAAATCAACACTTTCACCTTCACTAAGACGTTTACGAAAGGCATCTGTTTTTTGGCAAAGCTGCTCATCACTTAATTTTACGAATTGTTCTTCCAAAGCATTAATTTGTGCAACTTTTTGGCGGAGTGCTTTGAGATGTCGCTCATGAGCTGAACCAAAAAACTTACGGGCAAAAACACCTAAACTGACCATCTCTGGCCCTTTCTTTTAATTGTTGTCACTCTTGTTGGGAAATTCATATGCTCTCCCCATACTCTACATTTCCTTCAGGTTGTCTGATATCATTGGAGACATCATGAAATGCAGATGGTACCATTATACTTGCTGGTGTGCAATTTTTCACTCTAATTGTAAAGTAGAGATAAGAGGCTAAGCGCTTTATGTCAACTTTAAGTATGCTATTTAACTGATACAATACAAAGTAATTTAAGATACAATATGTCATTTTTCTCTATTATCATGTTTTTCATCTGCATTAGATAGGATTGGAGAAACTGAGATAAAAGGATGATTTTATACTTTTTTAAAATAAAATTACTAATTTATTTCTCTATGTTTAAAGATTAAAGTGTTATGGTAAAGAAAATTGGAATCTTGAACCTGCCTTCATTTTTAAGGAGTATATTTATGAAATTTAACTTTATCACGCTTTTTTTAGCATCAACTTTATTGGCAAGTACAAGTTTAGGGGTGAGTGCTCAAGAAGGTTTGAATTCATCGTCGAGTGATTTAAAGACTTTAGAGAAAGCTTCTGAAAAAGCCGTTTCTCCTTCTCATGTTATGGCGGTTATTGATGGGAAAAATATTACAGCAGGCCAATTGGATGATTTAGCGCTTGAAATAAATCCTAATTTAGCACGTTTTCCTGATGAACAACGCCGTATGATGGTTTTAAAAGCTTATTTAGATATGCAGGCACTCGCAAAAGCAGCAAGAAGCAAGGGTCTTGATAAGACAGAAGCTTACGATAAACGTATGGCAGTCATGCGTGACAATGTTCTTCAACAGCTTTATTTTAAACAGGAGATTGTTGATAAAATATCGGATACTGATTTGGAAGCTCTTTATAAGCAAGAAGTTGCTGCTTTACCTAAAGAGGATGAGGTTAAAGCGCGTCATATTTTGGTCAAAACGAGAAAAGAAGCAGAAGCTATCATTAAGCATTTAAATAAAGGCGAAAATTTTGAAGAGATTGCAAAGAAAAGTTCAACAGATGGTTCTGCTGCCGTTGGGGGTGATCTTGGTTATTTTAGCCATGGTCAAATGGTCAAGCCTTTTGAAGATGCCGCATTTGGTTTGAAAGTTGGCGAATACACAAAACAACCCGTTGAAAGTCCTTTTGGTTGGCATATTATTAAATTAGAAGATCGTCGTGTAAAACAACCGCCTGCATTTGATGATGTTAAAGAGATGTTGCGGACACAGCTAATAAAAAAGCGCTATCAAGAACTGATTGTTGATTTGCGTAGCAAGATAGATGTGAAATACCCTGATCCTAATGTTACCAAAATCATGGAATCGCTTCATCAAAATGGGACGCTACTTCCCGATGAGACATCAGATGAAGAAGATACGGAATAGCTAGGAAAAATAGATAGCCTCTTTAATAGATAATTTGCTAGGTTAGTTTTGTTCAAAAAGCCTAGCAGTTTTCTATGAGAGGTTATTGATCTGCAATCATTTCATTTTTTTATAGAAAGCATATTGTGGTTTTGAAAATCTCTCCTTTGTCGCCTCAAAAGATCCAAGAGCTTTCTCCATTATCTGGTGTACGGATAGCAACAGCTGAAGCTGGGATTAAATATAAAGATCGTACAGATCTTCTTTTCATCATATTCGATAAGCCAGTGAGTGTGGCCGGTGTTTTTACTCGTTCAAAATGTCCATCTGCCCCTGTAGAGCATTGTCGTGCATCGCTTCCTCATGGGGTTGCGAGGGGTGTTGTTGTGAATTCTGGAAATGCAAATGCTTTTACAGGAAGCAAAGGAAAGCACACAACCGATGCAATTATTTGTGCAGCAGCGAACGCTTTAAAGGTTAGAGAAGATGAAATTTTTATAGCTTCTACGGGTGTTATTGGTGAGCCAATGGATGCATCGGGTATTGTCAATCTTTTACCAAGTATGACAGAGACAGCAGAAGAGGGCAATTGGTTGGAAGCTGCAAAAGCCATAATGACAACGGACACATTTCCAAAACTTGCGACGCGCACTTTTGACTGTGGGGGAGAGCGTGTTACCATTAATGGAATTGCAAAAGGTTCTGGTATGATTGCACCAGATATGGCGACAATGCTGTCATTTGTGGTTAGTGATGCGACTATTTCTTCGGATGCACTCCAATCCATGTTATCAGAGGCAGTTGAGGGTTCTTTCAATTCAATTACTGTTGATAGTGATACCTCCACTTCAGATACGCTTATGTTGTTTGCGACAGGAAAAGAACATTTTCCATGTCTTACAAGTAAATCTGATCCGCGTTATGGGGTTTTTGTGAAACAATTGAGTGCACTTCTGCATGAACTTGCACTACAAGTTGTTTGTGATGGTGAAGGTGCTCGTCATTTAATTGAGGTTAATGTGATGGGCGCTACAACAAACAATGCAGCTAAAACTATTGCTTTATCAATTGCAAATTCACCGCTCGTAAAAACGGCTATTGCCGGTGAAGATGCGAATTGGGGGCGGGTCGTTATGGCAGTTGGGAAGGCCGGTGTTGAAGTCGATCGTGATCTATTGACGATTTGGTTTGGTGAGCATCGTGTGGCCGTGAATGGCGTACGAGATCCTGAGTATTGTGAAGAGACAATAGGTGCTTATATGCAAGGTAAACACATCACAATTCGTGTTGATATCGGTTTGGGTAAGAGCACGGCGACGGTTTGGTCTTGCGATTTAACAAAAGAGTACGTTATGATCAATAGCGATTACAGAAGTTAATGGATGCACTTTATATTTAACAGCTTATTATTTTTCAGAGCAAATGGGGTATGTGAGCTCTTTTAGGAGCAGAGGGGATATGATAGGAAAGTCAGTTATTTTTATGTTCCCTATTGGGGAGTGATATGTGTATGAAAAGTTCTATTCTTCTTGTTGTTGCATGCGCATTGTTCGATCAGAATAATCGTGTTTTGCTTACACAGCGTCCTGAAGGAAAATCACTGGCTGGTTTATGGGAGTTTCCTGGTGGCAAGGTTGAGCAAGGTGAAACTCCGGAAGCATCATTGATTCGTGAATTAGAGGAAGAGCTTGGTATTTATGTTCAACTAAATAATTTACACCCTTTAACATTTGCAAGTCATAACTATAAAACATTTCATCTCTTAATGCCATTGTATCTTTGTGACCATTATGAGGGTGTTGCGCAAGGACGAGAGGGGCAAAATTTAGAATGGGTTTTTATTAATGATCTTGATAAATACTCTATGCCTGATGCTGATAAACCATTGGTTCAGGTATTGAAAAATCATCTTCTTTAATGTGTTATAAGAAGAAAATATAATTCAATATATTGATTTAAAATGATAATTTATAATTTTTTATGTTGAATGGGGAAGTCCAGAGTCGTAAAAAACTTTCTCATTTCAAATCTGTTTTATGTTAAATTAATCAAAACCATTCTTTTGCACGTTCCAAGCGGGGAGGGTTATGTGGATAAAATTATTTAAGAAAGAAATAAAATACGTGCTGAAAGAACACTCTCCAATAGCCAAGGGTTATCGCAACATTGAGAATTGGCAAAGTGTATAATGATGTCTTTACACGATTCATAAGTATAAAGATAGTGGTAGACAATGTATGTTATACTTTTCACGTGTATCATTGTGAGATGGGTTTGGGTGCACTGAGAGGTATAAGGGGTATTTATTTCATGAGATATCGATAATAGGAAAAATTTCAAAAAATGTTGCTTTTGATTAAGAGGGGTACGTTCTTTACGTAATGTAGAATGGCATTGTGTTGCATATTCACGAGCTTTTTTAAAAGAGGCACCTCGCAATGCTCCAAAGCCCATTTCGCGACGGTGCCCGGAATGATATAACGTTAAAGTCCCTATGGAAATAATGTAAAATCTATTGAGCGCCACTATCTTTACGCTTATGAAGAAGTAAGCTGGTCCCAATATTACGATAGCTCTTGGCATTTGAGGGCATTCAGAAGGAATATTTTTCTTTTCATAATCATTTTTACTTATACATCAATTACGCTTGTGATGAACAGACAAGCGGCTTTGATTGATCCAACATAAAAACAGATTTGAAATAAAAAATTTTACGATATTTAGAATGCTTGACGCAGAGTGAATGATGGATAATTATCCTTATAAATCAATATATTGTATAATAAAACATTCAATTAATTTTTTATAGGAGGCATGTATGAAGTTTCTTGAATTGGACGGCGTTTTGCGATGGGATATTGATTTTTTTTAGCGATACGCGTAATTGCGTTTTCCAAGGGCTCAATCATAACGTCCATAGAAAAACCATTTGCGTGAATAATATTTGCGTGATCGACCATAATAGCAACATGATCTTTCCAAAAAATTAAATCGCCTCGTTGAAGTTTATCAGTATCTGTAAGAGGACTGCCTATAGTTTCTTGCTGCATATCGGTGTCACGTAAAACTATTTGATCGGTCATCATCATAGAGAGCTGAATGAGTCCCGAACAATCAATTCCAAAACCGCTGACACCACCCCAAAGATAAGGTGTACGGATAAAGGTTTCTGCAACTGTGACATAATCTTCATATACGCGTCCAATGGGGCTGAGATGGCTCGTAATGATTGCTGTTCCATTTTCAAGAATAGAATACATTGTGTCACGGACTTCAATTTCATCAACAACACTGACTTTGCTTCCCATAGATAAAGGGGACACTATTGGTCCACGTAAGTCAGCGTGTAAATATTTAAATGTACGTGGTACTGAAACCACATGCGTTTGTTTTATGGTTGATGTACAAAGAACTTTTGTATCAATATAACCAACATAACCATCTTTGAGTGATTGTCCCCACGACATTGTTTCCCCTTGTTCAAAAATGAGAAGTTCTTCTCCCAATAAGCATTCTGTTTGTCTTTCACTTTTTTTACTATTTTCTTTAAAAAGTCCAGCGACCGCTGTATTAACACGTCTTTTTTCACCTTGAACAAAGCGCTGAGCTGTAATTTCTGTTTCAAGACGTTGATCTGCTAGATCATCTCTGAATGCATGAAGTCTTGGGTCTTTAGAGATCATCTTTTTGCTTTCCATTTTGTTACTTCTTACCTTTAAACAAACTCATGAAAGCTGTATTGGTAAGATTTTTATCCTCAAACAAAACTAAGAATACTGTGTAAGACCAATTATTCTTTAAGCTGCAAAATTGTCTATTTTTTTGAATATTGTGTGTCAAACTTCATTTTTAAAAATATTATAAAGGGCACGAATAGTTTGTGCTGATCCACCAATAGGGTATCCTGGTTTTTCTTTTGGAATCCATCCATAAAGGTCAAAATGCGCAAAATGTTCAGCTTTTTCAACAAAAGAATTAAGAAATAAAGCAGCTGTTATAGAACCAGCAAAGCTATTTCCAGTTACATTGTTAAGATCAGCAATTGGTGATGATAACATTTCTTGGTAAGGTTTCCAAAGGGGCATTTGCCAAAGAGGATCAAAGACAGCGTGAGCAGATTCAGAAATTTGTTGTGCCCATATTGAATCATTACAATAAAATGCGGGAAGATCTGGTCCTAATGCTATACGCGCTGCCCCTGTTAAAGTAGCCATACAAAGCATGAATTGTGGACTTTCTTCATCACCATAGGCGAGTGCATCGGCAAGGACAAGGCGCCCTTCAGCATCTGTATTACCTACTTCAACACTTAAACCTTTACGACTTCTAAGGATATCACTTGGTCGGTAAGCATTCGCAGAAATTGCATTTTCTACAGCTGGAATCAAAACACGTAGACGGAAAGGCAATTTTGCATCCATGATAAGTTTAGCCAATCCCAAAACGTTTGCTCCACCCCCCATGTCTTTTTTCATAAGCAACATGTTATTGGCTGATTTAATATCGAGTCCTCCAGTATCAAAAGTTACGCCTTTGCCCACCAACGTTATTTTAGGATGATGTTCTTTCCCCCAGAGTAACTCAATCAGTCGTGGTGCAGTGCTGCCTGCTCGTCCTACAGCATGAATCATCGGAAAGTTATGTGTTAAGAGATCATCTCCACAAATACTTTTGATGTGAGCACCGTAGGTTTTTCCTAGTTTTCGAGCTTCTTTTTCGAGAGCATCAGGGGTCATATCATTGGCTGGAATATTAATGAGATCACGGACGAAAAAGACAGCTTCATAAATTCGTTGGAGTTCATTAAGATCAACGGCCTCATTGACATGGATGGATAATGATTTGAAAGAAGAATTTTGACGATAGCGATTAAATTGATAGCTACCGAATGCTAATCCAAGATAGGTATTTATTTCATCAGAGGTTGTACCTTCTAAATGCCATTGACCAGCAGGAAGTTTTTGAGCAAGAACTCCTGTGATAAAAGGATCGCTATTATTGCCAATTCCAAATAAAACTTTTTTTAAATGCCCCGTTTCGTGAGGAACAAAGAGTATTTGTCCCGCTTTTCCAGTAAAGTCATTAACTTTTATCCATGCTGTTGTTGACGCATCAAGTGATAAGTTAGCAAGATTTCTTTGGTTTACCAAGATGATAGGGCAACTGTTATCGATACGCGTTGAGGTAAAATGAATGTGGTGGTGCTGCATAGTTATGAGATCCTTATAGTCGTCTAAGTGCGACATATTCGACCAAATGATTTTTTCCCTTTCGTAGAATGAGATTGGACCGTGGTCGTGTTGGCAATATATTTTCCTGTAAATTTTTTAAATTAATCGTTTGCCAAAGATCCTCAGCGATTTTTGAGGCTTCTTTTTCATTGAGGTGGGCATAACGATGAAAATAGGATTCAGGATTTTGAAAAGTTGTTTTACGCAAACGTTTAAAGCGCTCCAAATACCAGTGACGAATGACTTCTGTTTCGGCATCGACATAGATTGAAAAATCAAAAAAATCTGATACGAAAGGAATAGCTTTTCCATCTTTAGGAAGATCACTGACCTGTAATACATTAATACCTTCAACAATTAAAATATCAGGACGATCGATGGTAATTGTCTGATTTTCTAGAACATCATAGGTCATATGTGAGTAAAGTGGGGCACGGACATTTCCGATACCTGCTTTTATAGCCGAAAGAAAGCACAGCAGCTTTTTAATGTCATAGGAATCAGGAAATCCTTTACGATTCATACGATTTTTTTGCTGTAAGATTGCGTTAGGATAGAGAAAACCATCCGTTGTGATTAGATCAACTTTAAGACTAGATGTCCAACGTTTCAACAGTTCTTGAAGAATGCGAGCCGTGGTTGATTTTCCTACAGCTACAGAACCAGCAATTCCAATAATAAAGGGCGTTTTTCTACTCTCTTCTTGATGGAGAAACTGCTGACGTTTGTGGAAAAGTTCCTGTACTGCTTCAACATGGCATGATAACAGACGCGATAAAGAAAGATAAATGCGTTGGACTTCTTTAAGATCGATAGGATCATCAATAGAGCGTAAACGCTTAATTTCATCAAAAGTCAAAGTAAGAGGTGTGTCTTCACGAAACTCTGACCATTCTTGTGCAGTAAAAACACGATAGGGTGAATATCGGTCAGAAACAGATTTGACCAGATTATCTTTCTGATTAATTTTTTGTATAGTTGTATCAATCATTTGTATTTGTCGAGATTTTTTTGCAGCAGCAATTGATTAAGAGCAGACAGAAGAGCGGCTTTATTTTCAAATAAATTTTGTTTTGCATGCTCTCTTCTTTTAAGATAATAGATCATTTTTCATTAACTTATAGTCCAGTCATTCCAGTTTGCACGGATTTGTGCTAATGAGTGCCCTTGCGCCAAAAAAGCCCATAAAAGTAGACGCGCTTTTACGGCTGATAAATAACCAGACATGAGAGCACCAGAAGCAATCATATCGATTTCGGAGCCTTTATAGCCATAAGTTATACGAGTTGTTGAGCCATTACAACAACGACTAGCAATAATGATTGGTATTTTTTGTGCATATTGTTGTACAAGGTCTGCTTCTTGAAAACTACAGTGCCCCGCACCAAAACCAGCAATAACAACTCCAGCATAATACCCACTTTCAAGGCATAGTTTCATTAATTGTGCACCAGATGATAAAGAGGAATAGAGGAGTGCAATTTGATGATCATGATTTTGGGGAAGATCAAACGTTGTCGGAAAAAATTTTCGATCATTGAAATAAATAAGTTTTCCCTCTAAAATAGTTCCTAAAACACCTGCAAGACCTGATTGAAATGTTTCGACTTTGACGGTATGGCTTTTATAGAGCCAATAAGGTGAATGAATTGCATCATTTATGACAACGAGAACGCCCCTGTTACGACTTTGTGTGGCTGCTGCGACACGAGTGGCTGCTAAAATGTTGGCGGGGCCATCCGCGCCTGCTTCATGAGGCATGCGCATAGCGCCGGTTATGATGAGTGGTTCAGCCTCCTTCCAATAAAGAGAAAGAAAAAAAGCTGTTTCTTCCAGAGTATCAGTCCCTTGTGTTAAAACAATACCTTCTGCACCAGCGTTTATTTGTTGTTTTGCCCACTTAATTATTTCAAAAAGCATTTGAAACGATAAAGATCCACTTGGTATTTGCATTAATGTTTGTGCATGAATATCAGCAACGTTATTTAAATCAGGAACACTTTTTATAAGGTTATCTGAAGTTAAAGTCGGTTGCATGTGACCAAAACTATCAGCAGTCATTGCAATTGTTCCACCTAAGGTTCCTATGGCTATTTTTTTCATAATTTTCCTCTAAAAAGCACAAACTGTTTATATAAAGCTATTTAGCAGTAATTTACATTGACAACAATGATATCATTTTTCCATTTTCAACAAATTGAGTTATGCTGAATCATTGTGTTTTGCTGTATATGTTCTTAAATAGGACAATAGTAATTGAGTTTTACATTGTATGAAAAGAAATCAATATTAAAAAGTAAAGTTAATATTAAGGAGTTTCCTTATGACAGAACATAAGCCAGACATAATGTATGGTACAACAATTATTACGGTACGAAAAGGTGGAAAAGTCGTGATGGCCGGTGATGGTCAGGTCTCTCTTGGACAGACAATTATGAAAGGCAATGCACGTAAAGTGCGTCGTCTTGGAAAGAACGGAGTGGTTATTGCTGGTTTTGCAGGTGCTACGGCAGATGCTTTTACATTACTGGAGAGATTGGAAACAAAGCTTGAACAATATCCTGATCAGCTTATGCGTGCCTGTGTAGAACTTGCAAAAGATTGGCGAACAGATCGCTATTTGCGTCGTCTCGAAGCAATGATGCTCGTGGCTGATAAGAAAGTAACTTTGGCTTTAACAGGGCTTGGTGATGTCTTAGAACCAGAAGATGGGGTTATGGCAATTGGCTCTGGAGGAAATTTTGCTCTTTCAGCAGCGCGTGCACTCATGGATTTGGATTTGGATGCAGAAACTATTGCTCGTAAAGCTATGGCTATTGCCGCTAAAATTTGTGTTTACACCAATGATCATTTTACGATTGAAACATTGGATGCAGAATTATCTTCTTTAGAGAAAGCTATTTAAATGTGTGTTGTATTTTCCCCTCGTGAGACTGTTTCTGAACTTGATCGTTTTATTATTGGCCAAAATGATGCCAAACGCTCTGTAGCTATTGCATTGCGCAATCGGTGGCGTAGGCAACAGCTTGATGAGCCGATGCGTGAAGAAGTTATGCCAAAAAATATTTTAATGATAGGGCCAACAGGTGTTGGTAAAACAGGAATCGCACGTCGATTAGCAAAACTTTCTGGAGCACCCTTCGTTAAAGTAGAAGCGACGAAATTTACTGAAGTTGGTTATGTGGGACGTGATGTTGAGCAAATTATTCGAGATCTTGTTGAAATTGCCATTTCTCTTGTACGTGAAAAGAAACGAGATGAAATAAAAGAAAAGGCTCACGTGAATGCTGAAGAGCGCGTTTTAGACGCCCTTGTTGGTAAAACAGCAAGTCCTGCTACCCGTGATAGTTTTCGTAAAAAATTGCGTGAAGGTGAGCTGGATGAGAAAGAGATTGAAATTGAAGTCGCCGATAATAATAGCAATAGTGCTTCAACCTTTGATATTCCTGGTATGCCTGGGGCACAAATGGGTATTATGAATTTATCAGATATTTTGGGCAAAATGGGCAGTCGTACAAAAGTCCGTAAGACGACGGTAAAGGATGCTTTTAAACCGCTCATTGATGATGAATCTGAAAAACTCCTTGATCAGGAGCAAATTATTCAAGAGGCGCTTCGTGTTGCTGAAAATGATGGTATTGTTTTTATTGATGAGATTGATAAAATTGCAACTCGAGACGGTGGAGCCAGTGCTGCGATTTCGCGTGAGGGCGTTCAACGTGATCTTTTGCCTTTGGTGGAAGGAACAACAATTGCTACAAAATATGGGCAAATCAAAACAGATCATATTCTTTTTATTGCCTCAGGTGCATTTCATGTTTCCAAGCCATCTGATTTATTACCGGAACTTCAAGGACGTTTGCCCATCCGTGTGGAGCTCAATCCTTTAACAAGGGAAGATTTACGACGCATTCTAACAGAACCAGAAGCCAGTTTGATTAAACAATATATTGCTCTTATGGCAACGGAAGAGGTTCATTTGGAAATTACCGATGATGCAATTGATGCTTTAGCAGATATTGCTGTAGATTTAAATGCAAGGATTGAAAATATAGGGGCACGTCGTTTGCAAACAGTGATGGAGCGCGTTTTGGATGAGATTTCTTTTACGGCGCCAGATAAAGCTGGAACATCGTTTAAAATTGATGCTGCTTACGTAAGAAAATCTATTGGCGAGCTTGCTGCTGATATCGATCTTTCCCGTTTTATTCTTTGAAAGTTATTGCTTGTTTTGTTTATCTGCGCGCTTCGATAATTTTGAAACCATGGGCTTGTTCATGTATCAACACTGTGCGGAAAATATTTTTTAATAATGTTTCATAAGGCAGGTGGCGGTTTGCAACAAAAAGCAGACTGCCGCTTGGTTTTAAGCACTTTGCAGCATTTATAATAAAATTTTTTCCTAATGAAACATCTGTCGTTTGTTGTGTGTGAAACGGTGGATTTGAAATGATTGTGTCATATAGATTTGTGATAGGTTCATGTACAAGGTCATGCCAATAAAAATGAATTGGAAAAGGAGCTGTTATGGATTTAAGGTGCCGTTTTGCTGCTCTCAAAGCGTTGTAGTCGGCTTCATAAAGGTCTAGAGCGGTGAGTTTTTCACTTCTTTCAAGTGCAACGTGAGAAAGATAGCCCCATCCAGCACCAAAATCAGCCGTTTTTCCAGAAATAACTTTGAACATATAAGACGCAAGCGCAGCAGATCCTGGATCAATACGTCCGTGTGAGAACATACCAGAAGCGGTTTGAAAATTACCAAAAGTGAGCGGTGGTGAGCGCAATTGCGCAATGTTATGTCTCTCAATTTGTTGAGGAACTTGCAACCAAAATACAAGACCATGATTTTTAGATAATTTATTGGTGATGGGAACAATTGTTTTGACCCATTTCATCATTGAAGCAGCACCAGCAGTTTTATTCCCACTGATTACAATCCATCCATTGGGTTTAACGCATTCTAATAAATCAAGAAAACAATTTTGGTTCAAACCACGATATTTGCTCAAATGTAAAAATGCACCATCATAGCTGAAGGTTTTATCTATTTGAGGAGAGCAGTGAAATTGAGTATCGACAAATTTTAAAAAATCTGGTCGCCAAGGCGTAATAACTCTTAAATTTTGTGCCCATTCTTGAGCTGGGATTTCTGTTAAACCAAAACTTAGCCAACACTGGTTTGGATCAGGATACGGGAGTTCATGATTTTCAAAAGGCAAAAATAATAACACATATGACTCTTTCAAAGAAAAAAATGCCACTCCAATATTGGGATGGCATTTCATGATACGATAAGAAGAAAAACTTACTCTTCTTTTTTCTTACGGCGGCGCTTATTTTCAGGTTGTTTTTTTTCATCCACGCACTTTTCTTCATTCATCACTTTATCACCGGTGATTTCCTTTCCGGTTGTTTGATCAACGACCTTCATTGATAACCGAACTTTTCCACGCTCATCAAAGCCCATTAATTTAACCCAAACTTTGTCACCTTCTTTTACAATATCGGTTGTTTTGCTGACGCGTTCTGATGCAAGCTGAGAGATATGAACGAGTCCATCACGAGAACCAAAGAAGTTTATAAATGCACCAAATTCTGCAGTTTTTACAACTGTTCCTTGGTAGATAGCACCAACTTCAGGCTCATCGACAATAGAATGGATCCAGCGTTTTGCCGCTTCAATGGTTTTAGCATCAGCAGAAGCAATTTTAATGGTACCATCATCTTCAATATTAATTTTTGCTCCAGTTTGTTCCACGATTTCCCGAATAACTTTACCACCAGAGCCGATAACATCACGGATTTTATCGACAGAAATATTCATAACTTCGATTCGTGGAGAAAATTCACTCAGCTCAGCACGTGCACTGGTTAAAGCTTTCGCCATCTCATTAAGGATATGAATTCGGCCTCCTTTGGCTTGTTCAAGCGCGATTTTCATAATCTCTTCGGTAATACCATCAATTTTGATATCCATTTGCAAGGCAGTAATACCATTTTCTGTTCCTGCGACTTTAAAATCCATATCTCCAAGATGATCTTCATCCCCTAAAATATCAGAAAGAACAGCAAAGCGTTCTCCTTCTTTAATCAAGCCCATAGCAATACCAGCAACAGGGCGTGCTAGAGGAACACCAGCATCCATAAGAGCAAGTGAGGTTCCACAAACCGTTGCCATAGAAGAAGAGCCATTGGATTCAGTGATTTCTGAGACAGCACGAATGGTATAAGGAAAAGATTCTTTCGTTGGCAACATGGGGTGAATTGCCCGCCATGCCAATTTACCATGTCCAATTTCACGACGACCAGGAGAACCAAGGCGTCCCGTTTCACCCACTGAAAATGGTGGGAAATTGTAATGGAGAAGGAATGTTTCCTTATACATTCCCGTTAAGGAATCAACATATTGTTCATCTTCACCAGTTCCTAGCGTTGCAACGACAATAGCTTGTGTTTCTCCACGGGTAAAGAGAGCTGATCCATGTGTGCGGGGTAAAATACCTACTTCTGATTGGATAGGGCGCACGGTAGAAAGATTGCGTCCATCAATCCGCTTTTGGGTATCAAGAATGTTCCCACGAACAATTTTTGCTTGCAACTGTTTAAATACGGTTGCAATTTGATCTGTACTAAATTGACAGTCTTTTTCTGTTTCTGGCATAAATTTATTGAGGATTTCTGTCTTTAGTGCATCAATTGCAGCATAACGTTCTTGCTTATCAGTAATTGTGTAAGCCTTTCGTATATCCTGTTCTGCCATTTTCTGCATCGCTTTTTCAAGTTCAGAAAGATCTTCAGGAACAAAATCACGAGGATCTTTTGCAGCAACTTCAGCAAGCTTTATAATGGCATCAAGGACAGGTTGAAGGCCTTGGTGACCAAACATCACGGCCCCCAACATGATATCTTCCGGTAATTCTTGTGCTTCTGATTCAACCATCAAAACAGCACTTTCTGTTCCAGCAACAACAAGATCAAGTTTTGATTCAGGCATTTCATCGATATGAGGATTAAGAACATATTGTCCATTACAATAGCCAACGCGTGCACCAGCTATAGGTCCCATGAAAGGAACACCTGACAGGGTCAATGCGGCAGAAGATGCAATCATCGCAAGGATATCGGGATTGTTTTCGAGATCATGCTGTATAACGGAAACAATAACTTGTGTATCATTTTTATATCCCTCAACGAAAAGGGGACGAATTGGGCGATCAATCAAACGTGAAACCAAAGTTTCATTTTCACTTGGTCGACTTTCACGTTTTAAATAGCCTCCAGGTATTCTACCAACAGCATAGAATTTTTCTTGATAATTAACAGTGAGTGGAAAAAAGTCCTGGTCTGGTTTTGGGTTTTTGGCCGATACAACGGTTGCTAAGACAATAGTTTCTCCATAGGTAGCAATCACTGCACCATCAGCTTGACGCGCTATTTTCCCTGTCTCAAGGGTGAGAGGACGCCCAGCCCATTCAATTTCTATCTTGTGCGTTTTGAACATTTTTTATCCTTAATGACCAGTGTTTAAATCTTTGATTGCTTACATTCTGGTTGTGCGCAGCATATTTGCAAGTTTTGGGGTGGACAACAAATTACTTCCTTTGTTGCGAGAAGAGAGAAGTAAATCGCATTAAATGTGAAACGATGAGCAGTCCTATCCCATAATAACTTATCAGTTTTTAAAATTTTTAATTAAAAGCAACACATTGAAAAAATGGGTGGTTTTTTTAAATACCACCTCCATTTTTCTTTTAGCGACGTAAACCTAACTTCTTTATAAGTGTCTGATAACGATTTTGGTCAACTCCTTTAAGATAATCAAGAAGACGCCGGCGTTGAGACACCATCTTCAAAAGACCTCGACGAGAATGATTATCCTTTTTGTGAGATTTAAAGTGGTTTGTTAAATTAGAAATACGTTCAGAAAGTACAGCAATCTGTACTTCTGGTGATCCTGTATCACCAACTTTGTTTGCGTATTCTGCGACAAGAGCTTGTTTACGTTCAGCTGTAATCGACATCGTATTATCCTTTCCAAAAACGAAGAAACATAAAGTCACCCATAGCCGAGATGTCGTTCAGCTAGGGTCTGTGAGAAAACAGGAAAAGTCGAAGACTCTTACCTAATTTCGTTCTTATATAGGAAAGAAGGTTAAAATACTAGTCCTTGACAGCATTTTGAAGTCTTTCTTTAAATAAAAGCTTTTGTTTTGAAATATTGATTTAAATAGAGTTTTATGAGAAGTGTTTTAAACAATTATGCATCCTTTTGATACAAAGATTATGAGTGTGTGTGAGTGGTAACAAAAGTGATAAATAGCGTTGGAGGGAAAAGATGCAGAGCATTTCAACATTAAAACTTTTTCGTAATTCGGTATTTCGAAATTTATGGTCATCTACTCTTATTTCTAATTTAGGGGGGCTGATACAAGCTGTTGGAGCAGGGTGGTTAATGGCGTTGATTAGTTCTTCGCATTCCATGGTTGGGCTCGTTCAAAGTGCCACAACATTACCACTTGTTATGTTTTCTTTGATGGCAGGGGCATTAGCTGATAATTTTAATCGGCGTCAAATTATGTTGTGTGTACAGATTATGATGATGGTCATATCGATGAGTTTATCTGTTTTAGCCTATATGGGATTTCTAACACCTTGGCTTTTGTTATGTTTTACGTTTTTGATTGGATGTGGCACAGCTTTTTATAATCCTTCTTGGCAAGCAACGATAGGAGATATTGTGAGCAGGGAAAATATTCCTGCTGCTGTTAGTTTGAATAGTGTCGGCTTTAATTTGATGCGGAGTGTTGGTCCTGCGATTGGTGGTGCCATCATTGCAACTTTAGGGGCATCGGCTGCTTTTTTGTTTAATGCTATAAGCTATATTCCTCTTATTGGTGCGTTGTTTTTCTGGAAGTCGAATTATGAAAACAACTCATTGCCACGAGAAAGGCTGTTAGGAGCTGTCTCAGATGGTTTGCGTTATGTTGCGATGTCACCTAATCTCTTAAGTATTATGGTTCGAGCGTTCCTTTTTGGTATAGGAGCAACTTCTATTTTAGCACTTTTGCCAATTGTTGCGCATAAAGTTCTTGGAGGAAGTGCCCTTCTTTATGGTACATTGCTCGGTTGTTTTGGGTTAGGAGCCATGACAGCAGGTATTATTAATGCAGTTGTACGGCATCATTTTCGTTCAGAAACAATTATTGCAAGTGCATTTATTGGTTTCGCCTTTTCTTGCTTTTTATTGGGAATCAGTCGTTCACTGATTATAAGCCATATTGCTTTATTTCCTGCAGGGTTATGTTGGGTTTTGGCCTTATCATTGTTTAATACATCTGTACAACTCTCTACACCACGCTGGGTTGTTGCACGTTCTTTAGCTCTTTATCAAACGGCAACTGCCGGGGGGATGGCTATTGGAAGTGCAATCTGGGGAGGTTTAGCTGATGGTTATTCTCCAACAATTGCTTTGAGCGTTTGTTCTTTATTCTTGATTTTTGGTGCTCTTGCAGGGGTAAAATTTAGAATTCAAGAAATTCCTCAGATAGATTTAAATCCTCTTGATCATTTTAGAGAGCCGGAATTATTACTCGACCTCAAAGCAAGAAGTGGCCCGATCATGATAATGATTGATTACCAAATTCATGAAAATGAACTCGAAGAGTTTCTCAAAGTGATGACGCGTCGACGCCATATTCGATTACGTGATGGTGCGCGTCAGTGGGTTCTTTTACGAGATCTTGAAAGACCTGAATATTGGACAGAGGCTTATCATATGCCAACATGGGTAGATTATTTACGCCATAATCATCGTCGCACAAAAGCGGATGCAGAAGTCAATAAGCGTCTGCGTCATTTAAATTGTGCTCCTAACGGTATAAGAGTGCACCGTATGATTGAACGCCAAACAATACCTCAAGCCAATGAGATGCTTTTAAAAGTTTCCTCTGATCATCTCCCTTAGGGTTAAAACAGTTTTTGTAAATATTACATATATTAATATTATTTCGATCAATTTGTTAGCTTAATCATAACAAAAAATTGCTGTTTCAATATTTAATGAATTGATTTATAATGGTTATTTTTCATTTTTCATGTTGAGTGATAGTTCTGAAAGTCTTAAGCTTTTCTCGTTTCAAATCTATTTAGAGTAAATCAGTCCACATCTTCGCTTGCACATTACAAACGAGGGCTAAAGTGTGAGTAAAAATGATTGAAAAAGAAATAAAAAGCCTCTTATGAATCCCTTCAAATGCAAGGATTATTGCGACATTAAGAGGAAAAAGTGTGTGGTGGTGTTAGCTTATAGCACTGACTTAAATTTTGATATGAATACGGTAAATATAGACAATGAAAAGCACCATATTTTTCTTAATTGATAGAGAAAAATATCTTTTCGCAAAAGGTGGTTGTGGAAAAGAATCGATTAAATTGTGAAAATCCGCTTTGGTTTAAATAGACCTTTGTCGAGAATGCCAATAGCAAGAAGTTGTTCCTTATAGAGGACACAAATTTCCTCTTCATCAAGAGGTACTTTGTGATGATTCAAGAGGATAGAATGACCCTTGATAATTCTCTGTGCTTGAGTTTCATTAAGGATATAGTGAGGGAGGCAATCTAATGCGGCACTTGTGTCAATTAAGAGCCCATCGAGTGTTGAGAAGTTTTTTTCAAAAGAACGATTATTTTCATCTGTAGTATTTTTATTTGGCGGAATGGCCGCTTTTAGTTCCTCCCATGTAATGAGATCTTCTTCATCAAAAGGTGCGACGGCAATACGTCTTAAATCAGCAATATGCCCATAGCAACCGAGATCACGTCCCATATCGCGTGCTAAAGAGCGCACATAAGTTCCTTTTCCGCAGGTTATTTCAAAGACAGAATGCTCTTTAGTAGGCATTTCTAATAACTTGAAAGTTTCTATTTCCACTTCACGGGGCGGAATTTCAACAACTTCCCCTTCACGCGCTAAATCATAGGCACGATTTCCAGCAATTTTGATTGCTGAAAATTGTGGAGGTGTTTGCAAAATAATACCCGTATATTGAGGAAGAAGAGCAAGTATTTCTTCTTGTGTTGGACGTATGAGAGAAGTTTTCGTTATTTCTCCTTCTAGATCATCTGTTGAGCGCTCTTGCCCCCAAGCAATATGAAAACGGTAAGTTTTTTTGCCTTGCATCACGTAAGGAACGGTTTTGGTTGCTTCGCCCAATGCAATAGGAAGGAGACCAGAAGCAAGAGGATCAAGTGTACCCGCATGTCCTGCCTTTTGAGCATGAAAGAGCCATTTGATTTGTGAGACAGCTTCTGTTGATTTCATTCCTTTTGGTTTATCAAATATGACCCAGCCAGAAACAGGACGCCCTTTTTTCTTGTGTTGCCGCGCCATATCTTTAATCCTCATCTATATCACTATGGTGAAGATCGCGTGCAACCTCAGGCGAGCGAAGGAGAGCATCAATTTTTGAAAAATTATCAAAACTATTATCAAGTCGGAAACGCAGTTCTGGCATATATTTCATTTGTCGCAACGCATGACTGATTTCTCCACGGAGAAAACGACTATGTTTATTGAGGGTATCAACAACATCGGTATGAGAAGCATTTTTAAGAGTGCTGAGAGGTGATACAAAGCAAGTAGCAATTTTTAAATCTGGTGACATGCGTACTTCAGAGACAGAAATAACAATATCTTTTAAGATATCATCAAGCAAAATATCACGCTGTAATATATGCGCTATTGCATGACGTACTTGCTCTGCTACTCTAAGTTGCCGTTGTGATGGCCCTGCATTTTTCATCAAAGTTTTATCCTTGCTACAAGATCTCTTTTTTTGACCATTTAGATAAGGAAAAAAAGATATTGTGTATAAAATCTAATAACTTTTTCTCATTTTATAACAGAATAAGGTTATTGGATTATTTTATAATGTACGATTAATATGTTCGATACGGAAGGTCTCAATGATGTCTCCTGCGCGCATGTCGTCATAATTTTCAAAGGCTATTCCACATTCTTGACCACTTTGCACTTCACTGACTTCATCTTTAAAACGTTTGAGTGTTTTCAGCTTTCCTTCGTGAATAACGATATTATCGCGGATAAGGCGAACACCGGCTCCTCGTTCTATTTTACCTTCTGTAACACGACATCCTGCAACTTTTCCAATTTTTGTAATGTTAAAGACTTCTAGAATTTCAGCATTACCAAGGAAAGTTTCACGCTGTTCTGGTGAGAGTAATCCAGACATGGCAGCCTTGATATCGTCAACAAGATCATAAATGATGTTATAATAACGAATTTCAATTCCTTGTGTTTTAGCAAAATCACGTGCCTGCTTATTGGCTCGAACATTAAAGCCAATTACAGCAGAGTTAGAAGCTTCCGCAAGAGAAATATCACTTTCGGTAATTCCTCCAGCACCAGAATGTACAATACGCGCACGAACCTCATCATTTCCGAGTTTTTCCAATGCTGAAGCAATTGCTTCAATTGATCCTTGCACATCCCCTTTTATAATAAGAGAAAACTCCTTAACACCAGTCGTTTGCAATTTTGTCATCATCTGTTCAAGAGAACCACGCGAACCAGTTTGCCGCGCAACAGCTTTATCACGTGCTAATCGTTGACGATATTCAGAAATTTCACGTGCTTTTGCTTCATGTGTGACAACAGCAAAACGGTCTCCGGCTTGTGGTGTTCCTTGCATTCCTAAAATTTCAATCGGTGTAGAGGGAACGGCTTCTTTGACATGGCGGCCATGGTCGTCAATCAAAGCACGCACACGACCCCATTCATTTCCGGCAACTATAATATCAGAAGGGTGTAATGTACCTTTTTGAACAAGAACTGTTGCAACAGATCCACGTCCGCGATCCAATTTGGCTTCAATGATAACGCCTTCTGCAGTTCGTTGAGGATCTGCTTTCAGATCAAGCATTTCAGCCTGAAGAAGGATAGCTTCGAGAAGTTTATCAAGATTTTGACCAGTTTTAGCAGAAACTTCAACGTCCAAAGTTTCACCGCCCATAGTTTCAACAAACACTTCATGTTGTAGAAGTTCTGTACGTACTTTTTGTGCATTCGCAGCTGGTTTATCAATTTTGTTGATAGCAACAATGATAGGTACACCAGCAACTTTCGCATGATTGATTGATTCAATCGTTTGGGGCATAACACTATCATCAGCGGCTACAACGAGAACAGCAATATCAGTAACACGAGCTCCACGTGCACGCATAGCCGTAAATGCAGCATGACCAGGTGTATCAATAAAGGTAATTTTTTGACCGTTTTGTTCTACTTGATAGGCACCAATATGCTGCGTAATACCTCCTGCTTCGCCAGAAACAACATTTGCTTTACGAATAGCATCCAAAAGAGAAGTTTTTCCGTGGTCAACATGGCCCATAATGGTTACAACAGGGGGACGCTGCTGCATGTTTTGAGGATTATCTTTTATATTAAAGATACCTTCTTCTACGTCAGATTCTAAAACACGTTTAACAGTATGGCCAAATTCAACAGCGATGAGTTCGGCAACATCTGCATCAATAACATCGCCAGGTTTCATCATTTGTCCTTGTTTCATCAAGAATTTAATCACATCAACAGAACGCTCCGTCATACGTTGTGCGAGCTCTTGAATGGTAATCGTTTCAGGAAGAACAACTTCGCGAGAAATTTTTTCTCTTGGTTCTTGATTTTGTGCACGCTTAAACTTTTCCTGTCTACGCCGCATTGCAGCCATTGAGCGCCCACGTGCGTTTCCTTCTTCATCCAGTGCACTATTCAGAGTTAGCTTTCCGCGCCGCCGCTCATCAGCTCCTTTGACAACTTTTGGTACACGTATTTCTGATTTAGCAGGATTAGCACGTCGACTATGCCGTTCTTCCTCTTTATTGTCATCTATTTTGCGTTTTTCAATCACGGTTGTGTTTTTAGGCGCAATAGGAATATCTGTCTGTTCAATGAGAGGGGGAACAGGTGGAGTCTGTACTGGTGATATTTCTTCTTCTTGTTGGAGATGTATTTCTTTTTCTTTACTTTCTTGCTGTAAAATTTCTTCACGCTCTTTAGCGCGTCTTGCTTCTTCTTCGGCTTGTTCTCGCGTTATTCTTTCTTGGATATGTGCTTCTTCTAACGCGCGAAGTCTCGCTTCCATTTCAGTTGATGAAAGATTGCTTTTGGCCACAGATTCTTGAGGCTTTTTTCCCTCAAAACGCGGTTTAGAACGCTGGGGGGCCACATGCGGCTTTGTAATGGGCTGTAGGGTTTCAGCTTTTTCATCAGGTCGCGTAATTTTACGCCGTTTGGTTTCGACAACGACAGCCTTCGTACGGCCATGACTAAAATTTTGTTTAACCGTGCTCGTTTCCAAGACAGACCTCTTGAGAGTTAGTGTCTTCTTGACGGTTGTTTTGTCGTTGTTATTTTCACTCATTGTACTTCCTTCACGGCTTGTGCCGTCATCTCACTAGACTTACTATGCTTGTCGTCACGATAGCTGATCAATTTACATGTCGTTTTGAGAAATCCTTCAGCAGCCTTTGTGTCCAGTAAGGCCGCGTGCATTACAGGATTAGAGCCAAAAGCCACTCGCATTTCATCACTTGTAAATAAAGATATGGTTTTTATAGTCCGATTTGTTTGTTGTTGTATTGAATGGATGGCCTGTGCAATTTTTCGTTTCCCATCTTCTGTTGTTTCTTTAGCATGAAGTACAAGAATAACTTTACCAGAGCGGATAGCAGCGTCAACCTTTGTTGCTCCCATAACAATTGCTCCCGCTTTTCGTGCCATGGAAAGGCTTGAAAGAGCGGCTTTTAGTAAAAGCGTATCAATAACATGCACAAGATTTGGTGCAACCTCAACATCTGTTTTAAAATTTCTATGAAAAGCTTTCTGTTTTATTGCTTTCTCAATAACAGCGTGATGGGCGGAAATCCAAACGCCACGCCCTGGTAAATTCGCTTTAAGATCAGGAACAATTTGGTTATTGGGACCAATAACAAAACGGATCAGCGTTTGTGCTGAAGCATTTTTTCGGGTCACAATGCAAGTCCGTTCATTCATTTAAAGTGTATCCACATCCAAATCATCTATTTTTTCATTTTCTGTAGAATTTTCATCTTCTACAGGATTTTCTGTAACAAGATCAGCTTGGTCTATCCAGCCTGCTTGTACACGTGCGGCTAAAACCATAGCTTCTGCATCTGCGCGTGTAATGTCAAAAGGGGTTAAAATACCAGAAAAATTCTGTGTTTGACCTTCTTTGCGTTCTCTCCAACCAGCTAAATCATCAACGGCATAGCCAGCAAAGTCTTCTATCGTTTTTACACCATCCTCACCTACAGCAACCAACATAGCACTTGTCATTCCAGGAAGTGTTCGCAATTCGTCAGAAACTCCGAGCTTTTTGCGTTTTTCATCAAGTTCTTTTTCTTGATGATCAAGATATTCGCGGGCACGACTTTGGATTTCAGCGGCGGTATCATGGTCAAAACCATCAATAGAAGCGATTTCTTCAAGATCAATATAGGCGATTTCTTCAATAGAAGAAAAACCCTCTGATGCCATAACCTGTCCGATCATTTCGTCAACCTCTAAGGCTTCCATAAACAATTTACTCCGTTCAGTAAATTCTTTTTGACGATTTTCAGATTCTTCCTTTTCCGTTAAAATATCAATGTTCCATCCTGTTAGCTGTGAAGCCAAGCGAACATTTTGCCCACGTCGTCCAATAGCAAGGCTAAGTTGATCATCTGGCACAATAACTTCAATCCGTTCAGCATCTTCATCAAGGATAATTTTAGAAACTTCAGCAGGTTGCAGTGCATTAACGACAAATGTTGCCGCATCAGGCGACCAAGGAATAATATCAATTTTTTCGCCTTGTAATTCAGCAACAACAGCTTGTACACGACTTCCTCGCATTCCAACGCATGCTCCAACAGGATCAATGGAACCATCGCGTGAAACAACGGCGATTTTAGCCCGTGAACCTGGATCACGAGCTACAGATTTTATTTCTATAATACCATCATAAATTTCTGGCACTTCCATAGTGAAAAGTTTTACCATAAATTGGGGATGTGTGCGTGAAAGGAAGATTTGCGGCCCACGCGTTTCACGGTGTACATCATTGACAAAAGCACGAATGCGATCTCCATAGCGGAATGATTCACGAGGAATTAATTCATCACGGCGCACAATAGCTTCACCGCGCCCTAGATCAACGATGACGTTACCATATTCCACACGCTTAACTGTACCAGAAATAATTTCACCAACTTTATTTTTGAATTCCTCATATTGCTGATCACGCTCTGCGTCGCGTACTTTTTGTACAATAACCTGTTTAGCAGATTGTGCTGCGATACGTCCAAAATCCATAGGAGGTAAAAGATCAGCAAAAAAATCACCAATTTTTGCTTCTGCTTGATGTTTGAGAGCATCAGACAAAGTAATTTCCGTTGTATAGTCTTCAACGACATCAACGATTTTAAGCAGGCGCTGTAATTTAATTTCACCTGTTTTAGAATTGATTTCAGCACGGATATTGGTTTCTTGACCATAACGAGAACGTGCTGCTTTTTGAATAGCATCAGCCATCGCAGAAATGACAATTTCACGGTCGATTGACTTTTCACGTGCAACAGCATCTGCAATTTGCAGAATCTCAAGCCTGTTAGCGCTTGTAGCCATCAATTTTCTCCTTCTTTGTGCCACACGATGGGTATTCCCCTGTGATATTATTTTTTGAAATTGAGCGTCTGTATAGAGTCGTTAGCGTTCTCTTCGGCAATGAATTGTTGACTTAAATCTTTATTTTGTTTCAATGCATCGCGAATAAGCTCATCGGTAAGCACTAAATGTGCATTTATGATATCACAAAAGGAAATAGGGGTATACATGGCTTCTCCATAAGCAGCTTTATCGGTGTTTAAAATAAATCCATCTTGCGTGATATTTGTAAGTGTCCCGCGAAATTTTCGGCGCCCATCAATTATTATTTTTGTTTCAATTTTTGCAAGATGCCCTTGCCAATGAAAAAAATCAGATTTTCTTACCAATGGACGATCGATTCCAGGTGATGAGATTTCTAAATGATATTTGCGTTCAATAACATTTTGGACATCAAGGAGTGGGGAAACAGTTCGACTAACAGTTTCACAATCTTCTATGGTCATAGAACCATCGGCACGTTCAACCATAATTTGAAGTGTTAAACCATTTTGACCAAGGAGTTTTACACGAACCAAACGAAAACCTAAAGGTTTAAGTAGTGGTATGACAAGAGCAGCAACCTGTGCTTCGATACCCTCTTCTTCAAACAAGCGCGGTTCGTCAAGATTGCTTATTTTTTCAGCTTCGTTCATACATTTTATCCAAGTTGTTTTCATCAGTTTTATGATATTAAAAAAGAGCGGGTCCAACGGCCCACTCTTCATCATAAGACCAAGAATTTAACTATTGATACTCTTAAATTCAAAATTTTTCAAGTTGTTTATGAGAAAAGCGCTTGATCATTTATTTCTTGATAAAGGTAAGATAGGCAGGCGTTCGTCCTTCGCGTAAAGCTTTTGCTTCATAGCGGGTTCCACTCCATAGTGGATAAGGGAGTTTCCAGTCTTGAGGGCTTTCTGCTTTCCATTCAAAGTGATCATGTTGTGCACAATGGTACAAAGTCCAGTTTACATAACTGTCTATATCGCTAGCAAAGCGAAAAAATTTCCCTATTTTAAGAACACGAGCAAAACGGTTAAGATTTTTTATGTTGATGAAACGTCGTTTCCAGTGTTTCTTTTTCGGCCAAGGATCAGGATAGAAGAGGTCTATTCCATCAAGCGAGTTATCAGGGAGCCAATCAAGGAGGCGTGTAGCATCATCATTATAGAGGCGAAGACGATTTTGATGGTTTTGATGCTGTTCAAGAGACAACAATATTTTTGCCATGCCATTGATAAAGGGCTCGACGCCGATAAAACCAGTTTTTGGAAAATATTCCATTTCATGAAGTAAATGTTCACCTCCACCAAAGCCGATTTCAAGTCGAATTTCTCTTACTTTGCTTGAAAATAAGGATGTAAGGTTTGAAGGAGGAGGAACATTTAAATCAATATTAAAATTGGGGAGAAGCATTTTTATACGTGTAAGCTGACTGTTTCGAAGTTGTTTTCCTTGTCGGCGTCCAAAAAATGCTTCACTCTTACGTATATTATGTTTAATCATGGGATTTGGATCATTGTTTGAAGCGTTTTCACGAGATCAGTTTTTTCCCATGAAAACGAACCATCGTTTTTTGGTTTACGACCAAAGTGACCATAGGCAGCTGTTTTTGCATAAATAGGTTTATTGAGGTCAAGATGTTTTCGAATGCCGGTAGGTGAAAGGTCCATTATTTTGCGGATGGCTGCTTCAATAACTTTTTCATCGACTTTTCCTGTTCCATGAAGATTAAGATAAATAGATAAAGGTTGTGCGATACCAATTGCATAGGAGAGTTGAATGGTGCATCTCTCTGCTAAATGAGCAGCAACAATATTCTTAGCCAGATAGCGTGCCGCATAGGCAGCAGAACGATCAACTTTTGTTGTATCTTTTCCTGAAAAAGCACCGCCTCCATGGGGTGCTGCACCTCCGTAAGTATCCACAATAATTTTGCGTCCCGTTAATCCGGCATCGCTTTGAGGTCCTCCAATAACAAATTTTCCTGTTGGGTTAATATACCAACTGCATTGAGCTGCAATGGGAATGTCATGTAAAGCTTGGCGAATGTAAGGCTCAACCACTGTACGTACTTTATTGGAATCCCAGCTTTCATCAAGGTGCTGCGTTGAAAGAACGATGGATGTGACCTCTATTGGTTTTCCATTTTTATAGCGTATGGTTATTTGGCTTTTAGCATCTGGTCCTAATTTTCCAGTTTCTCCCTCTCCTTTATGTCGGGCTGCGGCAAGAAGTTTGAGAATTTTATGCGCATAATAAATTGGTGCAGGCATGAGATCAGGTGTTTCACGGCAAGCATATCCAAACATGATGCCTTGATCACCTGCTCCTTCTTCACCGTGCCGATCCGTAGCATTATCAACCCCTCTTGCTATATCAGCTGATTGGGGGCGCAAAAGAACATCAATTTTAACAGTTTTCCAATGGAATCCTGCTTGTTCATAGCCAATGGTACGAATAGCACGGCGCGCTGCTGTACGAAAACGTGTAGGATTAATGAGTGGAAAGCTAGTTTCATCGTAGATGAATTCTTTATTTTTATCTTTTTTTAATAGCGTATCGGGAACACGTACTTCACCAGCGATAACAACACGGTTGACACTGACGAGAGTTTCACAGGCAACGCGTACTAACCATGGATCAGTACCAGTCTTTTCAGCTTCTTTATAGATCATATCAACGATTTCATCGGAAATACGATCACAAATTTTATCAGGATGTCCTTCCGATACCGATTCGCTCGTAAAAAGATAATCTTGATGCGGCATAGGAACTCCTTCAAAAAAGAAAACCAACGATTTAATTAATTGCTTACTAAAGTCGCTACCATTTGCTAATTCTGTAGCAAATCGTCAATGCAAATTTATATGAATAAAAGAGAAAAGATATAATTTTAATTTATAACTTATTTGTCACATCTTCCTCAGAAAGTGCTTTTGCCAAATCAATAATTTTTCGACGCACTTTAGCATCAGATATATTTGTAAAAGCGCGCATGAGCTGAATCCCTTCGCTGCTAGAACAAAAGTCTATAAAATTGTGATCACTTTCGGCAAAACCCTCTACTTGTTGGGAGGTAATACCTTTATCAAAAAAGTAAGAAACAGGAACATCCATAATTTCTGCTATCGCTTGAAGACGACTGGCACCAATACGGTTTGTTCCTTTTTCATATTTTTGGATTTGCTGAAAAGTAATTCCTAATTTTTCACCTAGTTTCTCTTGAGTGAGTCCTAAAATATTACGACGTAAACGGATACGAGTTCCAACATAGATATCTATAGGGTCAGGTTTTTTTCTAGTTTCGGTCATAATGCAACTCTTTATTTCCAGCACTTTTCTTCTAAACCAACATCATATTTATGCGAAGCTGATTTATCATATAATTAAAACAATATGTAATATTTTTTCCCAATACTACTGGTACACGCAACATAATGCCGTACAAAGGGCACTTGAATCATTTAAGCTGTTTTGTAGAACCAAAACCAACACGACACAATAGCATAAGGATGAATAAGATAAAAGTAGAGAAAGTTCTGTATTCATTGCTTCCTATAGGGGTAATGGATGATGGAACTTGTGAATCAATAATGCCCACAGCATTTTGTCGAAGAGCTACAACGATTCGTCCATAAGAATCAATAACAGCTGATATGCCATTATTAGCTGCCCGTATGAGGGGGATTCCCAGTTCAACGGCACGAAGCTGTGCTTGTTGAAGATGTTGATAGGGTCCAGGTGTTACACCAAACCATGCATCATTTGTAATATTAATAATTGCTTGAGGCGGGGAGCCTTGAAAAGTCATTTCATGGGGAAATATTGCTTCATAACAAATTAAGGGTAGATAAGAAAATCCGTTTGGCATTGTAACAATTTTGCGCACACTTGCAGTACTATATCCACCAATATTATCGGCAAGGGTACGCAATCCAATTTTTTTCAATAAATTCTGATAAGGAAGATACTCACCAAAAGGAACCAAATGAAGTTTATCGGAGGTATTTAAAATATTACCTTGAGCATTAATGACTGCAATTGTATTAAAATATTGTGTTTGGGAATGAGGTAGATCATTGCTGGCGCGTATTGCTCCGATAATAGCCCATTGTTTAGGTTTTAAAAGAGAGGCAATGCGCATTGTGATAGATGAGTTATCATAAAGAAGGTAAGGAACGGAAGCTTCCGGCCATATGATAAAATCGGGTTCTGAATTTTGATCGGTTGTTGGTGTTGCACTTAGCTTCATATGCGCTTCCAACATAGCTTCTCGTGTATTATCACGCAATTTTATATTTTGTTGGATGGACGGTTGAACAATACGCACCCAATAAGCACTTTTTTGATCTTCAGCTGTGTTTTCTATAGTATGAAGACGATAAAACCCAAAACCACAGTGAATGAATATAAGTGATAAGCAAAGAGAAAGTGCCACTTTCTTTTTTTCATTCGTTAATAAAACAGTTGGCAAACTGTAGGCTAAGACAGCAAGAATATTCATTCCGTAAAGTCCTACGATTGCATCAGATTGCATGAACATTGGGGTTGGCATGGCTGTATAGCCAAGAGAATTCCATGGAAATCCTGTGAATAAAAACGCACGCAACCACTCGGATAATCCTAATGCAAAGGCTAAAACAAAAAAGCGTGCTATTCCTTTTGTCCATAATAAACCGACAATGAAACCAGAAAAAAACCAATAAAGAGAAAGGTAGAGTGGAGGGAATAAAATGGCTAATGGGACTGCCCAACCAAAAGAATCTGGATCTGTTAACAAAGCATTGCATAGCCACCAAAGGCCGCAAATAAAATAACTAAAACCAAAGGTTCCACAGCTTAAAGCGTAAGTAAAAAAATGTTTTTTATTGTTTTTGGTGGCCCGTATTGAGTCAAGTAAAACAATAAAGAGAGGGAAAGTTAAAAAGCAAAGAGGTGTTAAATAAAAGGGTGGAAGTGCAAAAGAAGTAAGAGCACCACACAGAAATATCCATGCTTGGCGCTTCCAGCCTGTAACAGAGAACAAAAAAACGATAAAATTGTTTAAAAACGCTGGACTATTCTTTAGGGATGGCATTGTTCTCAAGATTCTCATTTTTGGGAATGCGAAAAATGCGCAATCGTTTAATCCGGCGTTTATCAGCTTCTAAAATACGAAATCTATAGCCAGGTACAGCTTCGACAATTTCACCTTTAGCAGGAATGCGATCAAGAATGGAGACGATCAAACCACCAATAGTATCAACTTCATCACCATATTCCCCTACGATAAAATCAGGACCAAGAGCTTTCTCCACATCTTCTAGTTCAGTTCTTGCATCAACGAGCCATTTATTATTTGGTTCACGTACGATAGCATTGTCGACATTATCATGTTCATCTTCGATATCCCCAACGACTAACTCAACAATATCTTCCATTGAAACGAGACCATCTGTTCCTCCATGTTCATCAATAACTAAAGCCATTTGAGTTCGTGTAGTTTGCATCCGTGTTAATAATTTGCTCGCAAGCATAGAACTGGGAACAAAGAGAACTGTTCGGATCAAATCCAATTCACCGATTGGAGTATGCAAGTCTGTATGGTTTAATTGAAGCAAATCGGATTTTTGTTCGGTTTTTGTTGGGTTGATAATAAAGCGAGTGATGTAGTTAAGAATATCGCGGATATGGATCATGCCGCGCGGATCATCTAAAGTTTCAGCATAAACGGGTATACGAGAATGACCAATTTTTGCAAAACATTGAAGGGTTTCTCCAAGAGAGGTGTTTATTTCTAATGCTTCGATTTCAGAACGAGGTATCATAACATCATCCACGCGTGCTTCACGTAAGCGTAAAATGTTATGCAGCATAGTACGTTCTTCAGGTGAGAAGAGGGCGGTATCTTTTTCATTGTTAGTTGTGAGTGCAACGGTAAGATCATCGCGCAGTGACGTAGATGCACAATTACGACCCCGTAAGAATGAAAATAAATGATTCATCAGGGAATATTTCTCTGTATGATTCGTCTGTTGAGAGGGGTCTTTTTCATTATTAGAAGATGCTTGACTATTATTTTGTGCATTTATTTTGTTTGCCATGGTTTTGAAATCTTTTAGACTTTCTTTTTATAACAGATAAATAAGAGGCTTTAAATGGTATGCTGGTAATATTGATTTTAAAAGTTAAATTTTATCATTGATAGACAATTATGCGTAAGGATCTTTTATGGAAAGCTTTTGAAGAATTTCTCTTTCGAGCTTTTCCATTTTATATGCTTCATCATCAGTTTCATGGTCATAACCAAGCAGATGTAAGATACCATGAACAATCATATGCGTTAAATGATCTTGAAATGTTTTTCCTTCTTTCTCTGCTTCGAAAACAACAGTTTCTCGGGCAATAATAATATCACCGAGCATGGGACCAGGTTGATTTCCAGCTTTAAGTGGAAAAGCAGGAAAGGATAATACATTAGTGGATTTGTTTTTGTTGCGCCATTGTGCATTGATTTGTGCCATATGTTCATCATCCGTAAAAAGCAGGCTAATCTCGCTTACAACATTTTCCAATGAAACATGATGCATAGTTGCCATTAATGCTTTTTCAGTGATATTATAAAGCATTTTCTCATCATTCCACCCTGCGCTTTTAATCATTATATCAATAATAATCATGACGAATCAAATTCATTTTTTAATGCATCGCATGCGAATGATTTTTTTTTATTTTGTATTTCGGAATCACGATCATAAGCACGAACGATAGCAGCAACAAGTGGGTGGCGTACAACATCTTTTTCATCAAAATGCACAATTGCAATATTTTCTACATTTGAAAGAATGCGAATTGCTTCAATGAGACCTGATTTTTGCCCTGTAGGCAAATCAATTTGGCTTACGTCACCGGTAACAATCATACGCGTTCCTTCTCCAAGACGTGTGAGGAACATCTTCATTTGCATGGGGGTAGTATTTTGTGCCTCATCAAGAATAACAGCAGCATGGGCAAGTGTTCGTCCGCGCATAAAGGCGAGAGGAGCAATTTCTATGACACCAGAAGCTAAAATGCGTTCTATTTTTTCAGCGGGCATCATATCATAAAGAGCATCATAAAGTGGTCGTAAATATGGGTCGACTTTTTCTTTGAGATCACCGGGAAGAAAACCAAGATGTTCTCCAGCTTCAACAGCTGGACGTGAGAGAATAATTCGCTCAATGATACCACGTTCTAGAAGCATTGCAGCATGAGCAACAGCAAGATACGTTTTTCCTGTTCCTGCTGGTCCTACACCAAACACAAGTTCAGTATGCTCCATAGCGCTTATGTAAGCGTCTTGTGTTGGAGTTCTTGCATGAATTATTTTTTTATGGGTACTCAACCGTGCTGGTATACGTTTCGTTGCAGATTTGTGTGTTATTGTGTCTTCTTTCTGCTTCTTTGGTATATTTACCATAGCAATCGCTCCTTTTATATCTGATAAAGTGAGCTCTTGATGTGTTTTGGCACGTTCATAAAGCTGCTGCAATACATATTGCGCATGTTTTATAACAGAAATATTTCCACGGATTAAGACTTCATTACCACGCGGATGAATACTAAGTTCGAGTTTTTTTTCGATATAAGCGAGATTTTCGTCAAATTTACCAAAAACTGCTTTTGCATATTTATTATTTTCGAAAATCAAAACAACTTGGCTCACATCTGAAGCGCTTGTTTGTTTCAAGGTATCAGCCTTTTCAAGGGACATATTTACTTTTTCTTTAATACGCTTTATTTTTTCGGTTGAAGCTTTCAGCCTATTCTCCATATCTACATAAACATTGCACATTTTGTTAAGTAAACTTTATAAAAGACAATTTTTACAAAAAGTGCACGCTTTAGATGTAATCATTTTCTTTTAAAATAAAAGAGTTTTCAAAAATATTTATTTTTGAACAAGGTGTTAGAGGCATGTTTATCTATTTGTCACTTCACCAACAAAACTGTTTGAGCTTGCATTTTTAATATGAATTTCTATCACGCTACCTGTAGAGGCTTCTGTATCGACAACAACAGGTAAAAGCCAAGGGGAACGCCCTACCATTTGCCCTGAGTGACGTCCAGGTTTTTCGATGAGAACGTTCGTTTTCTGATCAATTTTAGAACGCAAAAACGCATTTTGTTGCTCAAGAAGAAGGGCTTGTAAATGTTGAAGTCGGGAATCTTTTACAGATTCATCAACATGATTTTTCATTGTGGCTCCCACTGTTCCAGGACGGGGGGAATATTTAAAAGAATAAGCTGAACTGTACTGTACTTGTTGAATAAGTTTAATGGTTTCTTCAAAGTCTTCATCTGTTTCTCCTGGAAACCCTACAATAAAATCGCCTGAAAAGGCAATATCTGGCCGTGCGTTTCGAATTTTTTCGATAAGATGAAGATAATGAGAGCTTTTGTGTTGTCTGTTCATGGCTTTTAAGATGCGATCTGAACCTGATTGAACAGGAAGATGGAGGTAAGGCATTAACATATCAAGATCTCGATGCGCGGCAATAAGGCTATCATCCATATCACGTGGGTGGCTGGTTGTGTAACGCAAACGCTTTAAACCATTGAGTTTTGCAAGATGATAAAGAAGATCGCCAAGACGCCAAGTTTTGCCATCAGCACTTTGTCCATGCCAACCATTGACATTTTGTCCAAGCAGCGTAATTTCTTTGACACCCGCTTCGATGAGTTGGCGGGCTTCCTCGGTAATTTGCTCGACAGACCGTGATATTTCAGCACCGCGTGTGTAAGGAACAACACAAAAAGTGCAAAATTTATCGCAACCTTCCTGTACTGTTAAAAATGCGCTAACACCTCGTTTTCTTACCGCATGTTTATTATGGGGCGGCAAATGAGCAAATTTATCTTCAACAGCATAGTCTGTTTCGATAATTTTTTTTCCTTGTTTTGCTTTTTCTAACAATTCTGGCAAGCGATGATACATTTGCGGACCAATAACAAGATCCACTGTTGGAGCACGGCGCAAGATTTCACTTCCCTCAGCTTGTGCAACACAACCTGTTACACCAACCATCAGGGGTTTATCAGGTGTGCGCTCTTGACGCATAACGCGCAAACGACCAAGATCAGAATAAAGTTTTTCTGCTGCTTTTTCACGAATATGACAGGTATTAACAAGAATAAGATCGGCATCATTGGGAATTTGTGTTGTCACATAGCCTTGCGAACTGAGGCTATCAGTCATCCGTTGGCTATCATAAACATTCATTTGACATCCATAGGTTTTGATAAAAACCTTTTTAGGAGCAACAGGAGGCGTATTTTTAGGATTTACTTTATTCATAGCGCATGTGTAAATGTTTTTTACACAAATCTCAATCTATTTGCTTAAAAGTTTTTTGCATGATAATTGCATCACCACGACCATTTTTTGACGCGTAGTAGGCAAGACGTTCAGAAATTTTTTGAAATTCAAAGCGTTGATAAAGGTTCAAAGCAGAAAGATTTGTGGCTTCTACTTCCAAGAATAATTTTATAGCGCCCTTGTCGTGAAGATGGTGAACTGTACGATCGATAAGAAAGGTACCAATTCCTTGTTGACGATAATGAGGATGAACAGCAATTGTGATGATTTCTGCTTCATCAAGGATGAGACGGCATAGGCAAAAGCCTAAAATTTGATCAGAGCGATCAATGAGAAAAACTTTGTATCCGAAGATAGAGTGATCTGTTAAGAAATTATCAAAAGCTTGTTTTTCCCAAGAAGGGGTAAAACAATGTTGATGAATTTGATGAAGAGAAGCACTATCATTAACTTGTAGCGGAGCAATTCCAAAAATCTTTTTTGTCAATGAAAATTTGGGCATTATTTTTTTTGTGGCAAAGCAAAATTGGTTTGTTGTTTTGCATCAGCGCTGCGTAGATAGAGTGGGCGAGGCGAATTTTTTGATTGTTTGTTTGCAGCAAGATAAGCATAGTTTACAATATCGGCCGCTTCGCAGGGGATTTTTTCTAGGACAATTTTTTCGTGTATTTTATGGTTTTTAATATGTTCCATAACGACATCAGCAGCTGGGCCAGTCAGTCGGGTTTTTTTTGGCAAATCTTCGAGGATATTTTCAATTGTTTTTAATCCCGGCTCTCCCAAAGGTGTGAGATCATTATGAAAATTTTGATGGTAGAACATTCCTCTCCCTGCTTCAATGACAACAGTAATTGCCGATACTGTACTTTTACTGTTTATGACTTGTGCTGCTAACGCTTCAAGAGCACTCACTCCAACAGCTGGTATTTCAAGTGCTAATGCCAAAGCGCGTGCTGTTGCAACACCGACACGTACACCAGTAAATGATCCAGGTCCAATATTGACAGCAATACGCTCAACTTGATCAAGCGTCATATTGGCTTGTTTCATTATTTGTGTAATCTGCCCAATAATTTTTTCGGCATGTCCTTTGTTCATGCGTTCATTGATACGCGCAATAACAGATTTATGACGAATAAGCGCAACAGCACAATAAATTGAAGCAGTATCTATAGCAAGGATAAGCATAAAAATATTTTAGTTGAATAAAACGATAAATAAAAGTCCTGCTGTATTTTTAATCTTTTCATTATCGTATATTTCATTTGTAAGAAAGTTACTAGTGCCAATAAGCAACAATATCTTTTTATGAGATAGAACGAGATGTTAATTTAATCCTTATTATTTCACTTTTTGAATGAGTACCTTGAGTATTGTAAGATTCTCTTATTTTAAATTTACTTATGGTGAAACAATTAAATTTATTAGCTTGTATATTACAAGCGGAGTTAGCGTATGAATCAAAACTCCTTTCACGAATCATTTAAATGTAAGGGTTGTCACAACTTTTAAGCTATCAAATAGTACGTTGATGCCACTTGTATTACATAGTAAGTAAAAGTAATTTAAAAGAGGAAAAGTCATGACCTCACATTTTTTCCAAATAAGAATATATTTTATCAGTCTTTGTATAAAAACCTCAGCGTAATGAGAGCAGATGAAAGAAATGGTATTGTTTTGTATGAGTTACGTATTTTGATACTACCCCGTTGCAAACCATTATGGACTGAAAAGCAAAATTGACAGTTTTCACTTAAATATCAGCTCTTTCAATTTTTTGTATAGAATAATGAGCAATATTTTAGAACTTTTTCTGGTTTATGAAAGAACTGATTTTAATAATAATGAGGACTTTGGGTTGATTGCATACTACGTTGAAAAAATAATAATCAATGCACATTTTAAAATGTTATATGATTTAAATCATTCAATTGTATCATAATAAGGCTACAAATACCGAGAATAATTATGGAGCAGGTTGAAGCCAAAATGACGCGCCATCCTGCTTTTTTTAGTGATCTGATATCAACACCTAATCCTAGTGCAGCCATTGAGATAACAGTAAACAACTGGGCAATAAATTTGATGGGATTGATAGCCTTTTCAGGGATAAGACCACTTGAGCGAACAAGCATCATGATAATAAAGCCAATGATAAACCATGGGACGAGGGTATGTAAACGCAAGCGTGTTTCTGCTGATCGGCGATAAATGATTGATAGAGTAAAAATAACAGGGCCTAACATGAGAACCCGTACTAATTTGACAATTGTTGCAATTTGAACACTTAGAAAAGAGATAGGTGCTGTTGCTGCTAAAACCTGTGGTACAGCATACACAACCATGCCAGCAAGCACACCATATTGGCTAAATGACAAATTCAGAGATGGATGTAAAAAGGGTAGAAATAAAATAATAAGAATTCCTAAAAGAGCAGTGAAGGCAATTGACGCGGCTACATCGTCATGTTTTGCTTTTATAACAGGTGCAACGGCGACAATAGCTGAATTGCCACAAATAGCATTCCCACAAGCGACCAGCATTGCCAAATGTGTAGAAAGCCCGAAAAGTCGGCCGATGGCAAAGCTCAGGATAATCGTTACGAATATCACGAATATGATACTAGCAAGCAAATTCCAGCCAGCTGAAAGGACTGCGTTAATGCTAATGCTTGCTCCTAGAAGAACGATAGCAATTTCGAGAAGTGTTTTTGCACAAAAGGTGATACCTTTTTGAAAATATGTTGGCAAAGAAAAACAACTACGGATAATTGATCCTAGAAGAATTGCCAAAACAAGGCTTTCAAGCCACGCTTCCGTGAAAAACTGTTTTTCTACAACTTCTAAGCCATAAGCTAAGGCTGATATGAGTAAACATACTAAAATACCAGGACCAAAGTCGTTTAAAAGTGAGAGATTTTTCTTGATCATTTTAATATTCCCCCGTCATTAAAGAGCTAAAGGTTAAGAAGAAAAAGTTTTAAAGATTTGTTCTTGCTTGTACAGCTGCTGCTAAAGTTCCATCATCAAGATAATCAAGCTCACCTCCTACAGGAACACCATGAGCAAGTCGCGTAATTTTAACTGGAAAATTAGAAAGCTGATCAGTGATATAGTGAGCAGTTGTTTGACCTTCGACAGTCGCATTGACAGCAAGAATAATCTCCGTAATAGGGTTTTGTACAACACGCTGTATTAAGGTGGCAATGTTGAGTTCGTCAGGACCTATTCCATCTAAGGGGGAGAGTCGTCCACCCAACACATGATAACGTGCGGCTAAAGTTTTTGCGCGCTCAAGGGCCCACAGATCAGCAATATCCTCAACAACGATGATTGTTGTATCATCGCGGCGCAAATCTGTACAAATTGAACAAGGATCAATGGTATCGACATTTCCACAAACAGAACAAATACCGACTTTTTCGATAGCTGCTTGTATAGCCGCTCCCAAAGGCTCCAGCAATGTCTCCTTTTTTTTGATAAGATGAAGCGCAGCACGACGCGCTGAACGTGGACCAAGACCTGGTAACCGTGATAAAATCTGAATGAGACGTTCAATCTCAGGTCCTGCAATGTATTTAGACATATTTTTGTCTCACGGGAAAAAACCGTTTCATTAAAATGGAAGCTTGAAACCTGATGGGAGTGGTAGCCCTGCCGTTATACTTTTGGTTTTTTCTTCTATTGCAACTTCGATTTTTGTTCTTGCTTCATTATAAGCTGCCATAATGAGATCTTCAAGAATTTCACCTTCCTCAGGTTTGAGTAATGAAGGATCAATTTGAATTGCTGTTATAATATTTTTGCCACTTAAAGTGATATTGACGAGACCACCCCCTGCAGTGCCCACAGCTTGCAGATTAGCTATTTCCTCCTGAATCTTCTGCATTTTTTCTTGCATTTCTTTGGCTTTTTTCATCATGCTCATCATTTCACGCATAGGAATAGGTATCCTTATTCATCATTGATATCATTTTTATTTTTAAAAATATCAGCATTTTTAAAGGTATTGGAGAGTAAATCAAGATCATTTTCTTCTTTATTGAGTCGAATATCGACAATTTTTGCTTCTGGGAAATGATTGAGGATTTTCGCAATATCAGGATCTGTTTCTGCATTAGAAAAAAGAGTCTTTTGAATCGCTATACTTTCCTCCTGTAAGGTTGGGCCACCTCCTTCATTAACAAAAGTTATTGTCCAGCGTTTTTCTGTCCATTGAGATATCTTTTTTTCTATATCATGAGCAAGAAATTGTGGGGTATTTTCAGAAAGTCTTAAGGTAATATGCCCAGCTTCAAAAGAAACAGGATGAACAAATTCTTTAATAAGGAGTTTGAAAGGAGTGTCATTATGCTGTTCGGCTAATTGAACAATATCGTGCAAAGAATTAATCACGAGAGTTTTAGGTTCAGTAATCTTTTCTGTTGTTTGCGTGACAGAATGCGATAAATTTACAATCTTTTCAGAAAGATCAGTAGATGGAGAAGTTTCTAGAATTTCTGTTACTTCTTGGGCGTTGATTTTGTCATGGTTTTGATTTTTAACTAAATTTTCCGGTTGTAAGGAATGATCTAATTGGTTTTTCAAAGAGCTTTTTAAATCTGATTGATCGGGTAATGTATTTGAAACGCTCGAGGAAGCATGGGCTCCGACCATTGTTTCTTTTGTTATATTATTTGCATTTGTAGATTCTTGATGAGAAGAGTTTTTAACCAGTGTGAGAGGCGTTTTTTCTTGCGTAAGCTTTTTTAAAGCCTCATCAAGAGTTGGTAAGTCAGCCGTGTGAGCAAGACGAATTAAAAGCATTTCAGCGGCTTGAAGAGGACGTGCAGTTTGATTAACTTCCTGTAAACCTTTGAGTAACATTTGCCAGTTTCGGGATAAAATAGGAACGGAAAGTTTTTTTGAAAAGTCTAAACTTCTTAAACGTTGTTCTTCAGTTAGAGAGAAATCTTCCACTATTTCTGGTGTAAAACGTAAACGTGTGACCAGATGATTAAAATCGGCTAGTTCTGTCAATATAGTAAGAGGATCAGCACCTGCTTCATATTGACTGCGTAATTCATGTAACGCATTGACAACATCGCCCTTCATAATAAATTCAAAAAGATCAATGATACGTGCTTGATCCGCTAATCCTAACATTGTACGCACCGCAATAGCATTAACATTGCCATTGCTATGGGCGATTGCTTGATCAAAAATGGATAATGCATCACGTGCTGATCCTTCTGCAGCACGGGCAATCATAGAGAGTGCTTGATCTTCTACTTCTACCTTTTCATATTTCGCAATTTGACGCAAATGTGCACTCAAAGCTTTTGATTCAATACGTCGCAAATCAAAACGTTGGCAACGCGAAAGAATTGTAATAGGAACTTTGCGAATTTCTGTTGTGGCAAAAATAAATTTCACATGGGACGGTGGTTCTTCAAGAGTTTTCAATAAACCATTAAAGGCTTGTGTTGAGAGCATATGTACTTCATCTATAATATAAACCTTATAGCGTGCAGAAACAGGACGATAGCGTATTTGTTCAATAATTTCACGAATATCATCAATGCCCGTATGAGAAGCGGCATCCATTTCTATAACATCAATATGGCGTCCTTCGATAATTTGTGTGCAATGTTCTCCAAGAGAGTCCAATACGGTTGTTGGTTGATCAATATCTTTTGTTTTATAATTAAGCGCACGTGCCAAAATACGTGCTGTTGTGGTTTTACCTACGCCACGAATCCCTGTTAACATCCACGCTTGTGCAATACGACCTTTTTCAAAGGCGTTGGTAAGAGTACGCACCATAGCTTCCTGACCAATGAGGTCAGAGAAGTTTTTTGGTCGATATTTACGAGCAAGAACACGATAGGCTGTTTCTACCGGTAAATTTTCCATGAGTATTTCCAACTTCGAAGTTCTTTATGCGTACATTTTGATAATACAAAAGCATAGATCAATACTGTAGTCTCATATAAAAGGATTTTTTCTTAATCAAATTATTTATGGGACAATTTGTTTAAAAATAACAAAACCCCTTTATTTGCTGCATACAAATGCTGCTCTGAAGATTAAAAATACCTCGCTAAAAGACAGCATAAAAAATAATTTCTTCAGCAAAATAGGAGGTTGGAACGATGACCCGTACCAGAACTCGTTGGGGCTGCTTCTTTCCAGACCTGACCCAGTTGGCGAGTAGTTCGTCCACCACCAACCTCCCAAGCTCATATTGTCGATTTGGAATGAAAAATCAAGATCAGAAACGAAAAATATCCTAAGAACGACGAAGAATTTTCCTTTGCGTTTAATTTATTGACATATAAACAACAAAGAGATTGTGGATTTACCAGTTTTTATAGCAGTAGCTCTTCATATTTATTTGGTATGAAAATATTTTTTCGCTTAAGATAGTCTGAATGTATAATTATTCTCATTCGCTGAAACATGTAAGAGTTTTAGGATAGATACATCTGTTCTAAAACTACGAAATTGAATCATCAAAAATTTACAACAGTCAAAGAAGCAAATAAAGCAGATAGATCATGTAATTGGCTAACATTCGAAAGTCAGGGGGGAAGAGTGCTATTTAAAGAATTATAAAATATTGCTTTATACATTTAATGTTATACATTCACAGGCTTTTGAAAGAGCGATTGCTCAATACTCTTAACTATATTTCAAACGCCACTCATAATAGTATACATGCTTCCCTTGAGTTATAAATCTATAGTTGCGCTACCCTCTTTATGCTTAATACAAAGTATAAATTTTAGCCCTCATGCTATTTAACAACTCCCAATGTTGCGATCCCTTGTACTTGAGAGGCTTTATAAGAAGCATTTTTATTCCTTTTTTTAATCGTTTTTACTCACACACCAATCCCATTTGTAACTTTCGAGGAAACGATTTTAATGGATTCAATAAGAGATTTAAGATGGGAGGATCTTACTTTATTCGTGGTTTTAATTCAGTGTAAGAAAATCAAAGTCTTATAATGATAAGCCAGTATCTTATAAGAGTACCATCTCATTTCTATAGTGAATGAGAATATAAAATATATAATATTTTTTCTTTTAACATAATATAAATATATAAATACTGAATAGATGTTATCGCTCTTTTTTTGCGTGCTTGTTCTTTTAATTAAAAAACATTGATGTTCATCACAAGGTGGGTCAATATATGAAGTTTCATTATTTGAGAAAAGATTTCATATATTTTTAAAGGGGCTGTACTCATACAAGAGGAGATGCAACATTCAACGCTATAGAAATAAGGGGATACTGATTTTATAAGCATAAAAATGGTTCTTATTCGATATAAGCGACATTTTATAGTTTCAAATAATATATTCTTTAATAAGGAGGGAAAAGCGAGATAATTTTTATAAAAAGCTGAATGAGTATGACTTAAAGTGCAGTGAGGAATGCACCTGTAGAGCAAATTTTACTTTTCCGTTTATCTAAGTGATTTGGGTACGATGTGCTTTATATCACTTAAAATGAAGCAGTTGCGAAGAGAGAAGCATATTCTTATTAAAAAAATAGCTCTGATAGTAGAAAATACAGAACAATTTAAATTTAGTCTTTTAGTTTTCGCAAAAGTTCCTTAATATCTAACCTTATGAGCAACTTAAGGTTTGCCATATTAGGATAAAAACACCTCTTCAGCGATAAGTTTTAATGGCTCATTATGCTGTATTTTGAAAAAAATAACTGAAAAAAAATAAATCTACTAAAATTTAGATGTTATAGAAATATTGTTAATCATAATCTCCTGTGTCACAATTTGTTCCAACAACTTTTTTCTTCGTAATATTTTTAAAAATATAATGTCCTGACGAAGGAAAACTTATATGAAGAGATTTTATATTTTTTAGGATAAAGATCTTCTTTTCTTTATCATGGGTTATTTTCTTTTCATCATCAACAGCAATTCTCAATTTGTTTAAATCAGAAGGGGTAGAGTACGATAAAGTAAAGGATACTTTCTTTGGTTCAAAGATACTACAAGAGTATTCAGCTCCTTGATGGATTGTATCGGATGGTATGATCACAACACTTTCATCCAGCCCAAAATTCCATTTTTTCTCACCAAAGCCAGCAAACGCACCACTAGAGTGGGCGAGAATATTTGCGGCTAATAATCCTTGCATGAAGATTTTTTTCATTATCTTCTCCTTTTTCTAAAGTGAGGTGAATCATAAATCAATTTTTATAAAGATAAAAGCTCAAACTTAACGCTAAAATCAGGGCTAAGTTGCATTTTCTAGTTTTAAACCATGTTCAGACTGATATCAGTCTAAGAAATTTGAATGCTCTATCATGTATAATAATTTGAATTGTTTTGAGAGCTAATTTAGAAGTTCGTTATCTTTATTGGAATATTGTCAGAGGAAATGACTTTTCTCAAGAAGCTCTCTTTGAAGATATAAAGGGAAATAGATGGTACAAGCGTTTTTATTTGTAGTTACTGTGTTTTTTTACACTGGTTTTTATACAAGTTGAAGTGCTTTTTATCATGATATAATTTGTGAAAAAATATTATGGAAATAATTTATATATTCTTTTATGAGCCGTTTTTTCTTCTTCAGTGTTTATGAAGGGTGTTGAGTAGAAAAAAACGAGCTCTTTCAAGATACGTTGCATTATGAAATTTTTACGATGCTCTTTGATATCAGCAAAGAATGATAGCAGCCTAATTGCTTTTATATATACGATGTTCGATCGTTTTGTGCTGGATAAGTACCGATAATACGCAGTTCTGCAGAAAAGAAAGATAATTCTTCTAAGGCAAGTTTCATCATCGGGTCTTCAGGATGCCCTTCAATATCAACAAAGAATTGTGTTGCATTGAAATTTCCACCAATTTGATAGCTTTCTAATTTTGTCATATTAATACCATTCGTTGCAAATCCTCCCATAGCTTTATAGAGAGCAGCGGGGACATTGCGCACTCGAAAAAGAAGACTGGTGATGATTTTTTCGCCATTTTGAGGTTTGGGGACATGTCGTTTGGAGCGTGAAAGGATGACAAAACGGGTAATATTATGAGGGTTATCTTCAACATCTCTTTCAAGAATATCAAGTCCATAGAGTTCTGCTGCGATTAAAGGTGCTAAGGCAGCCTGTGAACGTTTAGCATTTTTTTTAATAAATTTTGCAGCTCCAGCGGTGTCAGCAGAAACAACAGGTTTCCAACCGTTGTTTCGTATGATTTTTCGGCATTGTGCAAGGGCATGCGTATGGCTGTGGACGGTTTTAATTTCGTCATGTGTAACGCCGGGTAAAACCATGAGTTGAAAATGGATAGGTAAAAAATATTCATCAATAATATAAAGAGATGACTGCGGTAAAAGATGATGAATGTCTGCAACGCGTCCCGCAAGGGTATTTTCAATAGGGATCATAGCAAGATCAGCTTTCCCGCTTTCCACTAAATTAAGGGCGTCTTCGAAAGTAGCAGAGGGAACAGCATCCATATTGGGGAACATATTGGAGCAAGCAATATGGGAATTAGCGCCGTATTCTCCTTGGAAAGAAATTTTATTGGTTTTTTTAAGTATTTTCATGCTAAAATCTCACAAACTCTATCGAGATCATGTTGTGTGTCTACACCTAAGGGAATTGTATCGACTATTTCCACATCAATACGCATGTTGTTTTCTAATGCACGTAATTGTTCAAGTTTTTCACGTTTCTCAAGTGGTGAGGGTTTGAATGATACAAATTTCTCAAGTGCTTCGCGCCTATAGGCGTATATTCCAATATGGTGATAAAGAGGACCGTCTCCATAGGGTGCTGTGGCGCGCGTAAAATAAAGAGCACGAAGACGATTTTGAGAAAGCGGTGTACCAATGATTTTGACAACATTGGGATCTCTTGTTTCATTTTCTTCAATGATTTGGGCGCCCAAGGTTGCAATGTCAGTAAAGCTATTTTCTAAAGGGCGTAGCGCACGAATGATTTCACGAGGCATTATTGTTGGTAAGTCACCTTGTATATTTAAAATGGCATTGTAACGTTGTTCCGGATCAATGCGCATTAAAGCTTCATAAATACGATCAGATCCAGACTTATGATCACCTCGTGTTATGATATATTCATGTCCATAATCTGCAACAGCTTTAGCGATATCATTATGATCTGTTGCAACGATTGTACGTCCTATTGCAGCTTTTTTAGCTTGTTCTGCGACATGAACAATCATCGGTTTTCCGCCAATTTTAGCGAGAGCTTTTTGAGGAAGACGGGTTGAGCCTATACGGGCAGGAATAAGAATAATTGGTTCAAGAGCCATTGTAAGATTCCAAATGTCATCTGTGATGCATTTATGATGTTGTGTGTTATAAAGAAAAAGCTTAAACTAAAAATGGTAATGAAACCGTGAACATTTGAGTTTTTATGAATCGCCGGAGATTTATTTATTTTATTTGTGCTTGTTTATGTGTGCTGGTCGCTGTTGTGGGGATTTCCACACTCAGCAATATAATTTACGATCATCCTACATCAGTCCAATATCATCATACAGTTGCCAAGAATGATATATTTCAAGAAAAACAAAAAGCACCTGATGTTTCCCTATCACTAAATAGCCGCCTTCAACAAGGCAATTTTGAAAATGGCCGTAAAGTTTTTCGCCAATGTGCCATATGCCACACATCTGGACGCAATGAAGCAGGGCGTGTTGGTCCAGTCCTCTGGGAGATTGTTAACCGCCCTTTGGCATCAGCAGCAGGTTTTGCTTATTCACGGGCATTACGTGCTCATTCTGATCAAAAATGGGATTTTGTAACGTTAGATCGTTATTTACATTCTCCACGTGAAGCTTTTCCTGGGACCATTATGTCTTTTCGTGGAATTAAAAATGACCAAGATCGTGCCGATCTTTTGCTTTATTTACGCAGTTTATCCGATCATCCTGTTCCTTTACCAATGGATAATAATAAAGCGAACGAGCCAAATTAACTTATACCATAGATGTTAATTTTAGAAAGAAGTCTGACTTTTTGTAATTTTAGTTTCAAGGTTTTATAAAAAGAGCTCTTTTATAAAAATGCACTCTTTACGCTGTCATCTGCAGATTGGTTTTCAAGATTTGTTTGCTTCACTTTTTCTACATATACTTGTCTGTGAAATTATTGCTGAAGGATTATCAATTCATGAGCCGCAACTTTCTGCTTCTGAATGCGATAATTATGTAATTAAAGCTCTCCATGAGGTTTATCTTAATCCTTCTATGCACATCAATCCCCATGTACTTTTACATCAATTTCCATGTATCAGAGACAATTGATTGTTCTTATACGTGCAATGATCCTAAGCTGCATTTTATGATGCTTGATGAATAGACGTTTTCTCTTGAGGTTAGAGGTGTAGGTACAGATCATTGACCTTCTATAGTATCAATCACTAAAATATGACTTAGATTATTTATTTATAGGTTATGGTTTGAAGTAAGCACTTTCATGTGAAACAATTTTCATATGTGAATAGTAAAATAGTTGAATAGAGTTCTGCTGATTGTATTTTTATCTACGTTGAAAATTTTTTTACACAAGAATACTGATGGCAGCTAAGTTTGCACGAGTCTCTGTCCATTTATAAACAATGACATGAAATTATACTGATAATCCATTATAGAGAATTATTTTTTCACAAAAGGTTTTCCATATTTGTGATAAATTTAATAGGTTTCATTGGTTACAATGTTTCGATGACTTGAGATAAAATATTAGTATTTTAATACATATTGCGAGAGTGCTAAAAATTAGTGGAAGAGAGGACATAATCATAATTCTCCAAGCTTCTTAATAACTATGGCATTTTCTTTATAATTTGAGCGTTTATAAGTAATAATATTAAATTGCGCTAATAATCCATTATAGAGAAGAATCTTTCCTACTAATGGCTCTCCGATGTTTGTGATCATTTTAATAACTTCCATTGCTTGTAGGGTCCCAATAACGCCAGGTAAAACACCGATTATTCCAGTTTCAGCGCATGTTGGGATAGTCCCGTGAGCTGGAGGGGTGGGAAATAAATCGCGATAGTGAGGATTATTGTCTTTATACGGCATAAGGACGGTTAATGAGCCATTAAAACGTTCTACAGCACCACTTATTAAGGGTTTTTTGCATTGGGCAGCGTGATCAGCAAGAAGATAGCGCGTCGTAAAATTATCGCTTCCATCAACAATGATGTGGTAAGCATTAAGCAGTTTATCCACATTACTTTTATCTAAGCGTAGGGTGTGTTTTTCAACTACAACATGGGGATTTATTGCTTTTATAGTGGCTTCAGCACTGTCTGTTTTGCTTTTGTTTATTGCATTTGTTTTATGAATAACTTGGCGTTGTAAATTGGAAAGTGAAACGATGTCGTTATCGACAATTCCAAGGGTTCCTACACCTACGGCAGCCAAATAGGTTAAGACAGGAGCACCAAGACCACCAGCACCCACAACAAGAACACGTGCTTTTTTTAGCTTTTGTTGTCCTACACCACCAATCTCAGGCAAAATGATGTGGCGTGCATAGCGTTCGATTTCTTTGTTGTTTAATTTTGTATCTGTTTCTTTTGTCATAAATTTTCTCTTGTCATAGTTCTTTTATTGTTTACTAAGTTTATGATGCTTAGACCAGTCTGCTTTTAGGATAGGGAGGATTTATTTATGAAAATTGCCATTCAGATGGATCATATTTCAACAGTTCGGATTCAAGGAGATACGACATTTGCACTCGCTTTAGCAGCACAAGAACGTGGACACTCTCTCTTCCATTATACACCAGATCGTTTATCTCTGTATGATGGTTGTGTGATTGCACGACTAGAGCCATTGATTGTACATGATAAAGAGGGAAGCCACTATAAATTAGAAAAGCCTGTTCGCACGGAATTAACAGATATGGATGTGGTTCTTTTACGCCAAGATCCACCTTTTGATCTCAATTATATCACAACGACTCATTTGTTAGAACGTATTCATCCTAAAACACTCGTTGTGAATGATCCGGCATGGGTACGCAACAGTCCAGAAAAAATTTTTGTGACTGAATTTTCTGATCTGATGCCAGAAACATTAATTACCAAAGATATTGAAGAAATAACAGCTTTTAGAGAGACATTTGGCGATATTATTGTTAAACCACTTTATGGAAATGGGGGCGCTGGTATTTTTTATTTAAAACAAGATGATCGCAATTTAGCATCATTGTTGGAAATGTTTTCAGAAATTTATCACGAACCTTTTATTGTTCAGCGCTATTTAGAGGCAGTACGAAAAGGAGATAAAAGGATTATTTTGCTTGATGGTACACCTGTTGGAGCTATTAATCGAATTCCGACAGAAACAGATGTGCGCTCTAATATGCATGTTGGAGGCCGCGCGGAAAATGTTGAGTTAACAAAACGTGATTATGAGATTTGTGAACGCATTGGTCCAGCTTTAAAGGAACGAGGTCTTCTTTTTGTGGGGATTGATGTGATTGGAGATTATATAACAGAAATTAATGTGACGTCTCCTACGGGAATTCGTGAAATTAAACGCTTCTGCGGTACAGATGTTGCTCATTTGTTTTGGGATGTTATTGAGTTCAAGCGTTCAAATGAATTTATTTGACAGAGGACAAAAACATGGTTTTAAAAAATGATCCATGTTGTTTTTTATATTTGTTATGTTGCAAATGTGAACTAGAATGACCGTATGATATAAATTAAGAGGCTTTATCCTCAATTTTTAGGGAGCTTATAGATGAACAGAGTATTATCAATTGGAGTGGGATTGTTTTTTGCGCTACTGCTGTCAGCAAATGGAGGCAATGCGCGCGATCAAATACAGATTACTGGTTCATCTACAGTTTTACCTTATCAAAAGATTGTTGCTGAAACATTTGGAGAAATTTATCCTCATTTTAAGGTTCCTGTTATCGAATCGGGTGGAACAGGAGCTGGTATTAAGGAATTCTGCCGTGGTATTGGGGAGAACACTGTTGATATTGTTAATGCTTCGCGAGCAATGAAACCGAGTGAATTACAGTCTTGTTTTGATGCTGGTGTAAAAGATGTTGAGGAAATACGTATTGGGTATGATGGCATTGTTTTTGCAACTGATATTAAGGGACCTGATTGGAAATTACAGCCAGTAGATGTTTATAAAGCCCTTGCTGCTCGAATTATTATAGACGGAAAGTTGCAACCGAATAATGTTTTGAAATGGAGTGCAGTCAATAGTGCTCTTCCTGATTGGACGATAGCAGCGTATATTCCTGGGGAGAAGCATGGGACACGTGAAGTTTTTGAGGAAAAATTACTTACTAAGGGGTGTAAAGAGAGTGGGGCAGTTGAAGTGATGAAGTCTTTAGGAATGGATGATAAGGAGATACACACTGCTTGTATTGCGGTACGTAAGGATGGAAAAGCGGTTGATATTGATGGTGATTATTCTGAAACATTTGCGCGTCTAACTTCTAATAAAACAGGGGTTGGTATTTTTGGTTTGTCTTTTTATCAAAATAATGCTGATAAACTAAAAGTTGCCGATATTAACGGTTTTGCGCCAACAGTTGAGACGATTTCTAGTGGACAATATCCGGTTTCTCGTCCGCTTTTTTTCTATATTAAGAAAGCACATTTAGGTATTATTTCAGGTTTGCGAGAGTATGTTGACTTTTTTCTTTCTGATCAAATGATTGGTCCAGAGGGTCCTTTGGCTGAATATGGTTTGATTGTTTCTCCTGAAAAGGAGCGTCAAGCACAGCGTTCTGATTTTTCTGCTGGTCGAGTAATGACATTGAAATAACTTGCAGGGAAAATTTGTTGGATTTCTGGGATAGGGAATTTGGATGCTATTTTTTTATAAAAACTGAAAGATAAAATGCGCATTTCCTTTATTATTTTGTTATTATTGATTTTTGGATTTTGTGGTTTTTGTATTTCTTATATGCGAGCACGCATTCTTGAATACAGACAACATAAAATGCATTCTCGTGCGTATTATTATGGCTGGTGGACATTTTTGATTACTGTTATTCCAGCTTTTATTTTTTTAATTGTTTGGGATGCTGGGAGTACAATTTATTTAGAATATAATGCCTCTCGAGAGCTTGAGGCGTATAGTGCGCATGTAACAGAGCCTGTAAATCACGATCTACTTTGGGAGACACTTCGAAGTCTCGTCAAAAAGATTCATCGCTTTGAGGGGAATCTTTCTACCGCTTCCTATAAGGAAGTGCAGGCACAATTACTCGCGAAGGGATGGATTTTACCCGATGAAGCATCAGATGATGTGTTCAAAATAGCACAGTCGTGGGTATTTTCTTCTGAAAAGCTTAAATTTATAGGTTATGTTTTCCTTTTTGCTATTGCGTCCTTTGGTTTTATCTGTGGAATGATGCAAATTGCGCCTCATCAACGTGCGCGTAATAAGGTTGAATCTTTTATTATTATTGGATTGATTTGTGCATCTATTGTTGCAGTCTTGACAACAATAGCCATTGCGCTTTCTATGCTTTTTCAGACAGTAAGCTTTTTTCAGTCTGTATCCTTTTCAAATTTCTTTTTAGGAACAGTTTGGGATCCACGTTTTTCCGCGAGCGGTTCAGGCGATGAAGTAGGACAATTTGGTTTAATACCGCTTCTTGCTGGTACGCTTTATATTGCATTTGTTGCCATGCTTTTTGCTGTACCTATAGGACTATTTTCAGCTCTTTATATGGCTGAGTATGCTTCTGCGCGATTGCGAGCAATTGTAAAACCATTATTGGAAGTTCTTGCTGGCATCCCAACCATTGTTTATGGTTTTTTTGCTTTGAAGGTTGTAGGACCATTTTTACGTGATCTTTCTGTTTCTCTCTCAGGTGGGGTTGGTTTTATTATGGCACAAAGTGTTTTGACCGCTGGAGTTGTGATGGGAATTATGTTGATACCTTTTGTTTCCTCTTTATCGGATGATGTTATTACGGCTGTTCCACGCATTTTACGTGAAGGTTCTTATGGTTTAGGCGCAACACAATCTGAAACAATTAAAAAAGTTGTTATACCAGCAGCGCTTCCAGGGATTATGGGGGCTATATTGTTGACGGCATCGCGTGCAATTGGAGAAACAATGATTGTGGTTTTGGCGGCAGGTGTTGCAGCAAACTTAACACTCAATCCTTTCGAAGCAATGACTACGATGACTGTTAAGATTGTTAATCAATTGACCGGTGATTTTGAGTTTAATTCTCCACAAACTCTGGTGGCTTTTGCCTTAGGGATGACGCTTTTTGTTATGACACTTTTGATGAATATTCTGGCTCTTTATATTGTGCGTAAATATCGGGAACAATATGAATGAATGAAGATTTTTTTCCTCGTCGCAATATTAGTCTCAAGCGTCGATATTGGGCTGAACGTCGTTTTCGTGCCTATGGTTTGATTGCCATTTTTATTGGTTTGTTTTTTTTATTTGCGCTTTTATGGTCTATCATTAGTCAGGGTTATACAGCTTTTTTTCAAAGTGAAATGACATTGTCGATTTATTTGGATGAAAAGATCATCGATCCAAGTGGTCAACGTAAAACAAAACCACAAGTTCTCATGACGGCGAATTATCCACTTCTTGTACGCAATGCTTTAGCAAAGAAACTTAATATCAATCAAAATGATCGAGCCTCTCTTCGGGACGTTAACCGTATGTTTTCAAATGGTGTCCGCGTTCAACTACGTGAAATGGTGACAAAGAATCCAAAATTGATTGGCACAATGCAAAAAGTTAAAGTTTTGGCATCTGCGGATATTGATTCTGCTTATAAGGGACAGATTGATCTGCGTGTAGCAGAAAAAAACCGTAAAGTTTCTAATCGACAAGTGGAATGGATAAAACGTTTAGCGCATGATGGTACGCTTCATAAAACATTTAATATTGGTTTTTTTACATTTGGCGCTTCAAGTCGTCCTGAGACTGCGGGATTAGGTGTTGCGATTATTGGTTCTCTTTATATGATAGGCATCGTTTTATTAGTTTCACTTCCAATAGGCATAGCAACGGCTCTTTATTTGGAAGAATATGCACGCAAAAATAAATTTACAGATTTTATAGAGGTTAATATCAATAATCTTGCAGCTGTTCCTTCGATTGTGTTTGGTCTTTTAGGACTCTCTTTTTTTGTTAATTTTTTAGGATTACCACGTTCAGCCTCCTTTGTTGGTGGTCTTGTTTTAGCGCTCATGACTCTTCCCACGATCATTATTGCAACACGTTCTGCTCTGCGTGCTGTTCCTCTCTCTATTCGTGCAGCAGCTTTAGGACTGGGAGCATCAAAAACACAAATGATTTTTCATCATGTTGTTCCTTTAGCAGTGCCTGGCATTTTGACAGGCACAATTATTGGAATTGCTCAGGCTTTGGGTGAAACAGCTCCTTTGCTTTTGATTGGAATGGTTGCTTTTGTTGTTAATATTCCTACGACCCCCATGGATCCAGCAACGGCTTTGCCTGTTCAAATTTTTATGTGGGCGGGGGAAGCAGAGCGTGCTTTTGTTGAAAAGACATCAGGTGCTATTATTGTATTGATGATTTTTCTTGCGATCATGAATATTTCTGCGGTTTTTTTACGACGACGATTTGAACGCCGCCAGTAATTTTAATAAAATAACAACTTTGATAAGATTTTTGTAAGGTGAATTTTTGTAATGAAGATTAAAATGCGTGGTGAGGATGTGAAGGTTTCTTATGGAGACAAAGAAGCACTCCACGGTATTACACTTGATATTCCTGAACATCAAGTAACTGCTTTGATTGGTCCATCAGGATGCGGAAAGTCGACTTTTTTGCGTTGTTTTAACCGTATGAATGATACGATTGAAGGCGCTAAAACAACCGGTCTTATTACCTTAGATGGGGAGAATATTTATGACACACGGATTGATGTTGTAGAATTGCGCGCTCGTGTTGGAATGGTTTTTCAAAAGCCCAGTCCTTTTCCAAAATCTATATTTGAGAATGTTGCGTATGGTCCACGCATTCATGGTTTAGTAAAAACGCGCTCTGAATTGCATGATGTCGTTGAAAAGAGTTTGAGGCAGGCAGGTTTGTTTGAAGAAGTAAAAGACCGTCTTCATGATCTTGGAACAAGTTTATCAGGGGGACAACAACAGCGTTTGTGTATTGCACGTGCTATTGCGGTTAGTCCTGAAGTTATTTTGATGGATGAGCCTTGTTCAGCTCTTGATCCTATTGCGACAGCACGGATTGAAGAGCTTATCGATGCATTACGGCAAAATTATACAATTGTTATCGTAACGCATTCTATGCAACAGGCTGCACGTGTTTCTCAATATACGGCTATGTTTCATTTAGGGCATTTGGTAGAAGTTGGTGCGACTGAAATGATCTTTACCTCACCAAAAGAGCAACGGACACAAGATTATATTACGGGGCGTTTTGGATAGGTGAATTGAGGAGTGTAAGATATGTCTATGAACCATACTGTCCGTTCTTATGATGCAGAACTAAAATATTTAAGAGCAAGGATTATAGAAATGGGGAGCCATGCAGAAAGGATGATTGAACGTTCTGTCGCATCGGTTGTGTGTAGTGATCTTCAACTTGCAACGACAGTGATTGCCGATGATGTATTTTTAGATGAAGCAGAACGTGACATTGATGAAAAAGCGGTTGCTATTATTTGCAAACGCCAACCGATGGCTGTCGATTTGCGTGAAATTATTGGAGCCATTCGTATTTCTTCTGATCTTGAGCGGATTGGGGATATGGCCAAAAACATTGCTAAAAGGACGGTTGCACTTTCAGAAATACGACAATCTGCTTCTGTTTATCATGGGCTTGAAACAATTACAGCTTTAGCACTCAATCAATTAAAAGAAGTCTTAAATGCTTATACGAGTCGCCTATTAGAGCGTGTTGACGCGGTGCGTGAGCGTGATGAGAAGATTGATGCTTTGTATACTTCTCTTTTTCGTGAACTTTTGACGTATATGATGGAAGATATGCGCAATATTACGGTTTGTACGCACTTACTGTTTTGTTTAAAGAATATTGAACGAATTGGTGATCATGTTACTAATATTGCTGAAATGCTGCATTATATCATAACGGGTTACCATATGTCCTCTGATCGTCCTCGCGATGACCTTACTTATAAAGTTGGAGTAGGTGAGAAGAAAATAGATTAAAATTTTTCTTATATGTATAAAATAAGTTTGTAGATATGTGAGTATTTTCTTACAGTGCAGCTATAGAAAGAATAAGATAACCGTCTTATGGAAAAGCACAAAGAAGCAACAAAGAGTTTTTTCAGAGAAGCGTGGCAGATTGCTAACTCTTGGTTTGACATATTTGTATATTAGATGATATCATCACTCGTATTGTGGCCGGAGGGGAGTTTTCTAGGGGAATTTCCTTTCAGATCATTTTGTTAAAATTTTATATTAAAGGGGATATCTGTATTATTTTTTCGTATGTAGAAGAAATGGATAGCGTTATTTTACTATAATTGAAACGTATGGGTTATTATAGCCTATATTGAACCATGAATAATAACAATATTGATCTATAAATTAAGAGTTTTTTATTTTTTATTTTGCATAGATACTTTATTGATTACCTCTTGTATTAAAATTTTGCTGAGTGGTAACAATTAGCTATGTACTTTATTGAGAGATACATTTAAAGCTCATTTCAAGACTTGAATAGCTCAGAGATTATAGGAATGTGTTGCATAAGATGAAAAAAAATCGTTGGAATGTATTTGTTACCTGTTGTGTAGCGCCGTTAGTTGTTGTGGGGTGTGCTTCAAATCATTTAGATACTGGAAAAATAAATAATAATAAGACAAAAACGGTTACGTATCCATTGACAGAGCGTCAATGTCTTATGCGAGCGATGTATTTTGAATCAAATCGCACAAGCCGTGAAGGAATGATTGCCGTTGGGACGGTTGTTATGAATCGTGTTAATTCAACCGCCTATCCTAAGACGATTTGTGGTGTTGTTGGTCAATATAGGCAATTTGCTCCTGGTGTTTTAACGCGTCCTATGACGGAGAAAGCATCTGTTGCTCGTGTAAGAGAGGCAGCTGATGCCGTTTTACGGGGTGAACGAGATAAGAAAGTTAAACACGCTAAGTTTTTTCATACCGCTGGTTTGTCTTTTCCGTATAAAAACATGCATTATGTTCAGGTTGCAGGGGGAAATGCTTTTTATGAAAAACGATCACGTGATGGGGCACTTCAAGTTCCTACAAATAATCGCCCTTATGATGTTGCTTATGCTTTTGCTCAAGAACGTTCTGGTCATGCGCCAAGCTTTATAGATGAAGGCTTAGAGAGTAGGGGAGTAAAGGCAGAGAAAAGTACATCTCATTCGACAGAAGTAGCACAATCCAAGACGTCACATCCAGCGCCTTTTGCTATGGTACAGCTTGATAAAGTTCCTATCCCTGCCTATGCACCTCAACATATAGCTAGGAAAGAGGAAAATAAAACGATTATGGCTTTACCTTCATCCGATCAGTTAAATGCAATTGTTGCAATGTTAGAAAAACGACACAGAAACTGGTAAGTTTTTCATGACCAAAGAAGGGTTATACACCCATTGCGGTTTATGAATTAAGTGAATTTTAGCGATAATGATATGCATAAGTATACGTAGAGAAAGTGAACTCAAAGGATCTGAAAAACAATTTATAATATGACGACATAAAGAACGCATTTTATTTAGAGAAGGGTATTGGTAATGTACTTTGATATTCATGAGACAATTTCGCCTGAAATGCTTAATCGTCTTGCAGAAATTACAGTGAAAGTGGGGTTGAATTTACAAGAAGGGCAGGATCTTGTTTTGACTGCTCCAGTTTCAGCGTTACCTTTTGTTCGGCGTATTGCATATCATGCTTATAAGGTTGGTGCTGGTGTCATTACACCAATTTTTAGTGATGATATGTTATCGCTTACACGGTTTGAAAATGCTCATACAGCTAGTTTTGATTGTGCCCCTTCTTGGCTTTATGAGGGAATGGCGAAGGCTTTTGAAAATGGGGCAGCGCGTTTAGCGATTGTTGGTGATAATCCTTTGCTCCTTTCCAATCAGGATTTTGATAAGGTTTCACGTTTAAATAAAGCCACTTCAATAGCTTATCAGCCGGCACTCAAGCAAATATCAAATTTTGCTATGAATTGGTCGATTGTTGCTTATCCAACAGCAGGGTGGGCTGAGGCGATGTTTCCTTCTTTATCGCTTAATGAGGCGATTAAAAAATTAGCTGATGCAATTTTTTCTGCTTCACGTGTTACAGAAGAAGATCCGGTACAGGCGTGGACTGTCCATAATGCACATTTGAAGAAACGATCATCTTGGCTTAATGAGCAGCGTTTTTCTGCCTTACACTTTACAGGGCCAGGAACTGATTTGACGGTTGGTTTGGCAGATGATCATGAATGGCATGGCGGTGCATCTGTTGCTCAAAATGGTGTTATTTGCAATCCGAATATTCCGACAGAAGAAGTTTTCACGACTCCTCATGCTCATAAGGTTGAAGGTTTCGTTCGCTCAACAAAGCCCCTTTCCTATCAAGGAACTCTGGTTGATAATATTGAAGTACGTTTTGACGCAGGGCGTATTGTTGAGGCTCGTGCATCAACAGGCCAAGAAGTTTTACAGCAGGTTTTGCAAAGTGATGAGGGTGCAAGCCGGTTGGGCGAAGTTGCCCTTGTGCCCCATTCTTCACCAATTTCTAAGAGTGGCCTCCTTTTTTATAATACCTTATTTGATGAAAATGCTGCATGTCATATTGCTTTAGGTCAGTGTTATTCCAAATGCTTTTTAGATGGGGCATCATTGACGTCAGAAGAGATTGCAGCACGTGGTGGGAATAAAAGTGTCATTCATATTGACTGGATGATTGGTTCTGGCGAAATTGACATAGATGGCATTACCCAAGATGGTGTAAGAGTTCCTGTATTTCGTAAGGGTGAATGGGCTTAATTTTGTTACCATAAAACACGCTCATTTGAGGTGGGGTGGGATGTAAGCCTCATTGATACGTTAAGTATTTTAGAGTGTGTGGTATATATTCAAGGCAGGGTTTGTCCATAAAGCCTTTAGTTAAATGATTCACATGAGTAGGAATCCAAGTAAAATCCACTCATCAAGAATTTGTTTAGTAGATGTAGAGGAAGTCTTCGTTCTTTGAGGGGGGTGGGAAGAAGTCAATTTATCAGAGATACGATTGGAAAGTGTATAATTATTAAAGAAGAGTAATGCCTGAGCTTCCTGAAGTAGAGACAGTTCGTCGTGGACTTGAGTCCGTTGTAACTGATGCAAAGATAGTATCTGTCAAACTTAATCGTAGAGATTTGCGCTTTCCTTTTCCTGAGGCTTTTTCTGAGCGCCTTATTGGCAGAACAATTATAGAACTTGGTCGGCGTGCAAAATATTTATTATTTCATCTTTCTCAGAATGAAACGATTTTAAGCCATTTAGGAATGTCTGGTTCATGGCGTATAGAGAATGATCTTTTAAGAACAGTTTTTTCAACGACAAGTAAATTGGTTAAGCATGATCATTTTGTCATGGATATTCAGACAAAGAATGGTGACGTTTATCGTCTTATTTATAATGATGTGCGTCGCTTTGGGTTTATGCTTTTAGTCGATACGGATAAGCTTTATGAACATCCACTTTTAAATAAGCTAGGTCTTGAACCTATGAGTAATTCGTTTTCTGGTCGTTATTTACAAAAGGCTTTTGTTAATAAAAAAATGTCTCTCAAGGGTGTTTTACTTGATCAGTCTATTGTTGCAGGTCTTGGGAATATTTATGTTTGCGAAGCACTTTGGCGGAGTCGTTTGTCTCCACAACGTGGTGCATTTACATTGGCATCACAAACGGCACGGGCACGTGAATTTGCAGATTCTTTAGCACAAAATATACGCAATGTGATTTCTGAAGCCATTTTGTCTGGTGGCTCTTCTTTACGTGATTATATGCATATAGATGGTTCACTTGGTTATTTTCAGCATGCTTTTTCAGTTTATGGACGAGAAGGCAAGCAATGTTTGGAATGTGGAGCGCCTATTATGCGCATTTTACAGGCTGGACGTTCAAGTTTTTACTGCTCACAATGTCAAAAATGAATAAGGCGTCTTGCAAAATCTTACAAGAGGCTTAAAGTCATCGTATCTATAATATAATTACACAAGGCTTGAAAGGTTTTTTTTATGCTGAATAAAGTACTAACACATCTTGATGGAAATATAGAGAAGAGCCTTGAACGCCTTTTTTCTCTTTTACGTTTTCAATCGATTTCTACAGACTCGGCTTACAAGGATGCATGTCGTAAAGCAGCTGATTGGTTAGTAGAGGATTTAAAAAGCATCGGTTTTGAGGCTTCACGCCGTGATACACCGGGGCATCCAATGGTTGTTGGGCATCATCCTGGACCTTCAGATGATTGTTTGCATGTGTTGTTTTACGGACATTATGATGTTCAACCTGTTGATCCATTGAGTTTATGGGAGGATGATCCATTTACACCTTCTTTAAAAGAGAGAGATGGAGAGAAAGTTATTTGTGCTCGTGGAGCTTCAGATGACAAAGGTCAGTTGATGACTTTTATTGAAGCATGTCGTGCATTTAAGAAAGAAACAGGGCAGCTTCCTATTAAAGTTACTATTTTATGTGAAGGCGAGGAAGAGAGTGCTTCTCCTTCCCTTATTCCTTTTTTAAAAGCAAATACAGATGAACTTAAGGCAGATTATGCATTGGTTTGTGACACGTCAATGTGGGATGCGAATACTCCATCTATTGCTCTTTCTCTTCGGGGAATTATGGCAGAAGAGATTATTATCACAGCAGCTAATCGTGATTTGCATTCTGGTTATTTTGGAGGAGTAGCAGCTAATCCCATTCGTATTTTAACGAAAATCTTAGCAGGACTTCACGATGAAAATAATAGGGCAACACTTCCTGGCTTTTATGATGGAGTAGAAGAAACACCTCCACATATTTTACAATCATGGAATGCGCTTAATTGTACTGCTGAAAATTTTCTTGGTCCTATAGGACTTTCCGTTCCAGCTGGTGAAAAAGGGCGGAGCATTTTAGAGCTTGTATGGGCACGTCCTACCATGGAAATTAATGGTATTAGTGGCGGCTATGAAGGGGAAGGGATGAAAACGGTTATTGCTTCTCAAGCGAGTGCAAAAGTATCGTGTCGTTTGGTGCATAAGCAAGATCCAGAGAAAATACGCCAAGCGTTGCGTGATTATGTACGTAGCTCAATTCCTGCTGATTGTAAGGTTGAATTTAAGAATCACGGTTCTTCTCCGGCACTTCAGATTTCTGATGATTCATCTTTTATCAAGGAGGCGAAGGATGCCTTATCACAAGAGTGGGAAGTGCCTGCTGTCTTGACAGCCATGGGGGGCTCGATCCCAATTGTAGCAGATTTTCGGTCAATTCTTGGCATGGAAACTCTTTTGGTTGGTTTTGGACTGGCTGATGACCGTATTCATTCGCCTAATGAAAAGTATAATTTAAAATCATTTCATAAGGGGCAGCGGTCTTGGGCGCGTATTCTTGCAGCTTTAGCAAATAGGAGGGTAAATGGCTGAGATTCGTGTTCATCAAGGTGATTTACCAAACTTAGATAATTATCAAACTGATGCTGTTGCGATTGATACCGAAACTTTAGGATTACAACCCCATCGTGATCGTTTATGCGTTGTTCAGCTTTCTTCTGGAGATGGTACTGCCGATATTATACAGATTGCTAAAGGACAAAAGAATGCACCTAATTTGGTCAAGCTTCTTAAAGATAAAGCAGTCGTAAAAATATTCCATTTTGGGCGTTTTGATCTTGCTATTTTAGCACATACATTTGGTGTTATGCCAGAGGCTATTTTTTGTACAAAGATTGCTTCGAAACTCACGCGTACTTACACGGATCGTCATGGCTTGAAAGAAATTTGTAATGAATTGCTGAATGTGAATATTTCTAAACAGCAACAATCTTCGGATTGGGCGGCAGAAACGTTATCACAGGCGCAAATTGAATATGCTGCGTCGGATGTGTTATATTTGCATCGTTTAAAGGTTATATTTGAAGAACGTTTAAGACGTGAAGAGCGAGAAAATGTTGCCAAGGCATGCTTTCAATTTTTGCCTATGAGAGCTAGGCTTGATCTTTTAGGATGGGCGGAAGTTGATATTTTTGCGCATAGCTAACTTTAAAATTGGCTTTTAATGGAGTTAATTATTGATGTGAGAGGACAAAATGCTTGTACATTATGGACATTTTATCCTCTCATCTTTTCTGATAAGAATTATAATAAATTCTTAAGTGCTATTTCATTTGAAGTTTAGGCAATAAAAGTACTTTTGCGAATTCATATTTTTTATTTTTGTAACAGCTTTTATTTGAAACAAAGCAATTTTGAGGAGAGGCTGGAAACATACGGTGATTGGAAGACTTAAATCTCTGCAACCGGTATACAGCCTAATTGGGGGAGAATATGAATGTGTAAATGTAAAAACCAAATCTCATCTTTACCATCATTTTTAATTCGGCTTTACGACTTTCAAAAGTATTTAAAGCAATGTCTGTTAAATAATAGAGATTACGCATTGCCTCATGTTTTTAATGGATTTACGTTCTTCGTGTAAAACAGAACGCCCTAAACGGAATATATTTGTGTTGCTAATTCATGTGCTTTTTTAAAGAAACCGGCACCCAAATCCATTTTACGGCGGCGCTTATGAATGGTATAACGATAAAGCCCCCAAAAATATGATATAAAATTCATTGAGCACTCTCATTTTTACGCTTACGGAGTAACAAGCTGCTACCATCACACCACTTTGCCAACTCCCAATGTTGTGTAGCCCTTGGTACGGTTCATAAGAGACATTTTTAGTCTTTTTAGTGTTTTTTATCCACACAGCTTTCCCCACTTATAACGTGCAAACAAATGGTTTTGATTGATTCAACATGAAAAAGATTTTGAATGAGAGAATCTTATGATATTTAGGGTTCTCAGTCAATATGAATAACGCTAAATTATCATTATAAATCAGTATATTATATGAAGTTCGTATAGTTTATTATTTTCAGACGATACTTTGTGCCTTTATTTATTACTCAATAAGTAATTTCTATGTTGGCAGAGCAGGGCAATTTGCTTTTATTTTAAAAGCAAAATGCTCCAAAGCTTTATTTTTAAGGATTTTCACTTTTTATCTATAAACACATTATTTTTCTCTGGAAATTTGCAATGAAGGCACTAGATAAAATCCATTATGAATATTTGATGAGGTTAAATTTATGAATATAAAATATTTTATTACAGCTTTTGCTACTTTTGCTTCAATCTCTATGGCTCAAGGTGCAAGTTTTTTAGCGTCTCAAAATCTTATACAGAGAGCATCTTCGACTGTTCCTCCAATAGGTTTTTTTTCTGGTGAACAGCTTTGCAAGTTATTATCTGAAGTTTTTCAGATAGAACTTTCTTGCACAAATAACAGCGAATGCATAACAGCAGCTAAGTTAGTACCTGTGTTACATTCTGGTAAAAAAAGAGATCATTATCCTAAAAGAAGACCAGGGAAAAGAGGACGGCCAAACCTATTTGCACGAGGTCCAATGAGTTTTTAAAAAGTGAAAAAACAACATTAAGAAGTATAATATATGTTTTGAAGTTGAAAAAGAGGGATATTTTTTCTGCCAAATTCATGATTTTTAAAGCAAGGGGTGGTTTGAAAACTTTAAGAAAGATTTCTCATTTTTTCAGCTTTAAGGAGATTTCTATATAAGTTTTAATGTTTATCATACCGGTTGTTTGTCTTTAGGTATTTTTTCAATTTCGTCTTGTAAAGGAGTATGAAATGATAGCCTACAAATAAGGCTGAAGCTATGAAAAAGACTTTACTATAAGGTTGAGAGAAGAAAAAAATGGTAAGTATGTCAAAAAGGAATAAATGCCTAAATTAAAAACAAAGAGCAAATGTAATGAAATTGCATGTGATCTTGTTGCAGTCCATAGGGTAGTGGAGATCTTGTTCATGTGCGCTACAAGCGTTCTTTACAATGATGAAAAAACAATCAAAGAGCTATTCACATTTGGTTATGGGAAGGATGAAGCTAAAAACGTTGTTTGTATGAATTTAAATGGAACAGTTACATTTAGCTGCTCTCAATATTGTAACGGTCTTCACTATTACAATATTGAGAGTATTAATAGGAAGCATTTTAGCTTTTAAATAGTTTTATTTATTCACACACTTGCACGTTTGTGAGGTGCAGGGGGGATGGTTTTGGTTTCTTTAATATAAAAAGGCTTAAGATAAGAACATCTTCAATATTGCAGACGAATTAATATAAAAGATATTTTTTTCATTATAAATCAATATATTATATTTTTATGTCAATAGCACACGCTTTACACGGAGGGTACTGTGGCGCAGTTTTTTATCAAAATGATAAAGGAGAGAAAACGTGAGGAAAAGAGATCATTTGTGCATAGGCATAGTTTAATTCTCATTTATTACAGATCAAGCAATTAAGGGTACTTTGATTGGCTTTTTGTTTTTTTTATAAGTGTATCATTTTTGCTACAGATATCTGAAGATGGGGCTCTATATGAAATGATGTGTTCAAATAAATATTCAGCTATGGAGAGAAAATATGAATATGAAATGGTTAATAACAGCTTCTGCTTTCGCTTTTGTTTCAGCTTCAGCAGCTCAAGCAGCGGATGTTATTGTTCCCCCCAGTCCAACACCTGTTGCTCCCGTTATTGTTGCTCCAACTTTTTCTTGGACAGGTTTTTATGTTGGGGGGCAGATTGGTGGTTTTTCGGGTAAGACGAAAATGGATATTCTCAGTAACGGAAAAAAGATTCCAGCACCTGATGACCTTTTGCCTAAACTATCTGGTTTCATGGGTGGTTTTTACGCAGGTTCCAACGTTGATCTCGGCAATGGCCTTATTTTAGGTGTTGATACAGATATCATGTGGTCTAATAAAGATGACACGAAGACAGGAAAAACATATGTTATTCTTCCAGATCACATAAATTATATTAAGAAGATATTAACAGAATCTGGAATTAATATTGGTAAAGATGCGCTTGTACCTGGTGATAAACGAACCCACAGTTTCACTTTTAAAGAAAAGTGGGCTGGTGCGACACGTGTACGTATTGGTTTTGCAGCTGAACGCATTATGCCTTATGTTGCTGGTGGTATCGCCTATACACAGCTTCAAGATAGTGCATTGATTTCAATAACAGGGAAAGATTCAGATAAAGTAATAGCTTCTGGTACTCTGTCTGATGAAACAAAGACCCTTGTTGGTTACACGCTTGGTGCTGGTGTTGATTTAGCCATGACCAATAACGTTATTGTCCGTGCGGAATATCGTTACTCAGATTTTGGTAAAAAGAAATTCTCAAATGATAAATATGAGACATCTTACAAAACCAATGACTTCCGTGTTGGTGTTGCTTACAAATTTTAAAAGATGGTAAGTAAAATAACAGAGGCTCTGTCAAAGATAGAGCCTTTGTTATTCTTTGTTGCTATATTATCACACAACACATAATTTATTGTGGATGTGAAAAGATATTATTCAGATTTTTTTAAAAAAAATCATAGACAACAAACAAAAATTACATTTAAAAATCAATAAGTTATTTATATATATAATCTTTAGGTTTCTCGTACAAAATCAAGCTATGAAGCAATTTTGTCTGGGATGTGCCCTCCATTTTCTGTGACTGTATCATTTTTACTACAGCTTTTCTTTCTGTAATCTTGTAGCACTGTGCTCATAAATAAATTAGGAGCAAAGTTTATGAATATAAAATCTTTAGTAACAACTTCTGTTATCGCTATAGCGGCAGCTTCTGCAGCACAAGCTGCTGATGTTGTCATCCCTCATGAAACAGCCCCAGCAGTCATCGCAGCAGCCCCTTCATTTTCTTGGACAGGCTTTTATATCGGTGGTCAAGTTGGTAACTTTTCAAGTAAAGTTGATGTATACGATTCAGCGACGAACAATAAAATTAGTGACAAAGATTGGATGCCTAAGCCTTCTGGTTTCATGGGTGGTATCTATGTAGGTTCCAATGTGGATCTTGGAAATGGCCTCATTCTAGGTGTTGAAACTGATGCCGTCTGGGCAGACCGCGAAGAATCAAAAGACCGCGCTGCGGAAACTGTTGGAGCAGGTTATGATGAGACTTTTGACAAACTCAAACCTAATTATGCTTCAGGAAAAAATAAAACCTCTATCACGGCGACAAGCAAAAAGATGAATAGCGTTTCTCTAAAAGCAAAATGGTCTGGTGCTACACGCGTTCGTGTTGGTTTTGCAGCCGTTGATCGCATTATGCCTTATGTTGCTGGTGGTATTGCTTATGCACAGGTACAAAAAGTTGATTCGATTAAGGTAAAAGATGAAAATAATGCAGATATTGGTACTGCTACCGTTTCTGATGCATCAAAAACGATGGTTGGTTTCACTGTAGGTGGTGGTATTGACTTTGCAATGACAGACAATGTTCTGTTGCGTGCAGAATATCGTTACTCAGACTATGGTAAAAAAGCATTTGTAAAGAACGGGGATAAAGTAGCTTACAAAACCAATGATTTCCGTGTTGGTGTTGCATACAAATTCTAATTTCGTCAACAACGAAATAAACTTCCAAGAGGCTCTGTCAAAGACAGGGCCTCTATTCTTTTCTGTTGTTATATTATCACATACCCTATATTTATTAGGGGAGTAAAAGATATTATTCAGATTTCCTTAAAAAGATTTTTATAAACGAGAGACAATAATTACGCGGTAAAATCAATGAATTATACGTATTCATAATTTACAATTTCTTGTGAAACGTGAAGTTATGAAATGACTTTATCTTGCGTCAGCTTTCGTTTCCTATGATTGTATCATTTTACTACAGCGTTTTTTTGTAGTCGTATAATACTGTGCTCGTAAATAAATGAGGAGCAAAGTTTACGAATATAAAATCTTCAGTAACAACTTTTGTTATCGCTATGACTACAGCTTCTGCGGCACAAGCTGCTGATATTGTCATTCCTCGTAAAAAAGCTCCAACAGTTATCATAGCTCTTTCGTTTTCTTAGACAGGTTTTTATCTTGGTGGTCAAGTTGGCAACTTTTCAAGTCAAAGTTTATGTATTTGATTTAGAGACAAAAGAAAAAAACTTCAGATAAAGATGCACTACCTAAGCCTTCAGGTTTCATAGGTGGTATTTATTTTAGGTTCCAACGTAGATCTTAGAAATGTCCTAGGTGTTGAAACCGATGCAGTCTGGGCAGACTGAGGAGAGACGAAGACGGTCTCAAAGATTCTTGTGATTGATGAATTTGATGATTTTAATGATGAATTTAAAGATGCTGGTGTCACATTGGATGAAAATGAAAAGTTTCAAAAGGGTGACACAGCAGTGTATTGCATTGGTTTCAAAGAAAATGGTCTGGTGCAACACGGGTTCGTGTTGGTTTTTCCGTCGCTGACAGTATTATGCCTTATGTGGCTGATGGTATTGCTTATACGCAAATACAGGGTGTTGGTAAAGTTTCAGGAACAAACAAAATTGGCAAATGGGTAAGCCAAGTAAAGAAGTTTCTGCTACAGTATTTGATAAAATAAAAACGATGGAGGGTTTCACCCTTGGTGGTGGTATAGATTTCGCGATGACAGATCATGTTCTGCTTCGTGCGGAGTACCGTTACTCAGACTTTGGTAAGAAGGAATATAAAAAGTATTACCTTAAACTAGGCTACACAACCAATGACTTTCACGTAGGTATCGCTTACAAGTTCTAATTTCATCAAAAGTGCAATTATGAATAAAAAGTATTAATAAAAAATTAAATTTCCAAAAGATATTGACTTTTACAAAAGCGCTGTTTTCTGGGCTTTTATTTGTACGACTGTGACATTTTTACTACAGCTTTTCTATTTATAATCTTGTAAGGTTGTTTTGTAGTTAATTTAGGAGCAAAATTATGAATACAAAATCTTTAATAGCAACTTCTATTGCCGCTTTAATTTCAGCTTCTGCAGCACAAGCTGCTGACGTTGTGATCCCTCGTGAAACAGCCCCAGCAGTTATCGCAGCAGCCCCTTCGTTTTCTTGGACAGGCTTTTATCTTGGTGGTCAAGTTGGTAACTTTTCGAGTAAAACTAAAGTAACTATTCCAGGAGAAGATAAAGAACTTGTCAAAAAAGATAACACACCTAGTCCTTCTGGTTTCATGGGTGGGATTTATGCCGGATCTAACGTAGACCTTGGAAATGGTCTCATTCTCGGTGTTGAAACCGATGCAGTTTGGGCAGACCGTGAAGAATCAAAAACAGCCCGTGAATTGACTCTTACTAAAGAAGATGTGGCATTTTTTAATAATGCCCTTGAAAAAGCTAAGGTTGAATTAAAAGATCAGCAACGGTTTGAAATAGGTGACAAGGTAACGGAAAAGCACAGTTACAAAGAAAAATGGTCTGGTGCTACACGCGTTCGTATCGGTTTTGCTGCTGTTGACCGTATTATGCCTTATGTTGCTGGTGGTATTGCCTATGCGCAGGTACAGGGTATTCAATCAGTTACAGGAAAAGGAGAGAGAGTTAAAGTTGAACAGAAAGCTGATGTGGTTGAAAACCCATCAATTAAGCAAAATGTAGATTTGACTGGTGGTACTTGGGCTGATGACACGAAGACAATGGTTGGTTTCACTATTGGCGGCGGTGTTGACTTTGCAATGACCGACAACGTTCTTTTACGTGCAGAATACCGTTACTCCGATTTTGGTAAAAAGAAATTCGCCAACGATACACGTGAATTCAACTACAAAACCAATGACTTCCGTGTAGGTGTCGCTTACAAATTCTAATTTCGTAAAAATGAAATTATTAGCACAAAAAATACTAAGGCCTCGTTTAACGGGGCCTTTATTTTATTAGCTCTCTATTTTATTTCTCTTAATCTCTTTTATTTTTTATTTGTATCATTTTGTATTATAAGGCTTAAAAAAGTTTTATATTATAAAAGGCGAATTAGTAGTATGCAGTAATTTTATAACTACTTATTACATAAAATATTATATTACGGCTATCATTTTACACTTAAGTGAAAAGTATTTAATTAATCTCAGAAATAGGACAATATCATAACCAGTGGCGAACTTTAGTCTACTTTTATATGCTAGATTAGAGCGAGCATACTACATATATCTGTTAGAGTAAGTTCTGAAACGGGAATACAGCCTCATTGGGGAAGAATATAAAGTTACAAAGAGAAAAACTAGTTTCCAACTTTATCATCTTCTTTTAATTTAGCTTTACGTTTTTGTTTATTGCATTTCTTAATGGGATCATACTCCTCATGCAAAACAGAACGCCCTAAACGGAATACACTTGTTGTTGTGTATTCACACATTTGTTTTAAATAAATATTTTTCAAAGTACATCAAGCCCACTTCTCTCTGGAAAAGATTTGAATATTTTAGGCTCTGATGTTCAAGCAACGGATAAACTTCTCTTGCAAGCTGAGAGGAATGTTTCGATTGATGCCACACGCAACAGTGCCAATAGTCATCGCGGGGATCAAACCTCTCATGTTGCCGTGCACAATGGCTCTCATTTAAGTTCTGGAAAAGATACCACTGTCATCTCAGGTCAAGATATCCATATTGCTGCTTCCGATATAGATGCCAAGGGCAATGTTGGTCTTGGTGCCCAAGGGGAGATAACAATAGGGGTGAGAAACGATGAGATGGAGTATCATCTTCAGGGCAAAAACACGAAAGTGGATATGCAAGCCTCTCATGCCGTTGGCTCTTCGATAAAATCGGGAGGTGATACCACTGTCATTGCAGGGCAGGATGGCAAACCGCATGATCTTAGCATTACAGGTAGTTCCATTGCGGCTGATGGCAAGGTAGGGCTGAAAGCCAGCAACGATGTCCTGATCAATAATGCAGAGGATAGCTTACATTATGAGATGTCGTATCACAAAGACGGTGGGGTGTTTAGTAGCAGCAAATCTGAGCATAACAAGATGGATGTGAGCCAAGTTGTGGGGTCAAGCATAACAGGGGGTGAAGGCATTGCCATTGATTCCGGAAACAACACGGAAGTTGTAGCCTCGATGCTCGTAGCCGGTAAGGCAGAGGAAACGTCAGGAGAGAAAGCACCAGGAGAACAGAAACAAGCGGATATTACCATTCACTCTGGGGGAAAGATTACTATCAAAGGCGCCCAAGAACACTTGGATCAGCAAGCACAATCGTCTTCAAGTGGCTTTTTGCATGAGAAATCGTCCGATACATCTCAATCGCATACCACAACGGTCTCCTCTATCCTTGGGGCAACGGGCAACATCGTGTTAGACGCACA